>JAQVPT010000303.1 GCA_028701945.1 Bacteroidales bacterium | reverse complement strand
CTGTATTTGTTGTTTTGTTACTAAGACTTTTAAATCTATTTCCCATATAAAACCTGTTCTAATAAAAAAACCAAAATAATTTACTCGTATATTGTTGAAACCCGCTGCCTGATAATTCAAATCCATAAATAATTTAAGCCCATTTTTATTGTTTTTATAATATCCTCCAGCATTAATAAATGGATTTACTTCCTGTTCAATAATAAACCAATCAAAGTTTGTCACTGACATGTAAAAATTCCAATCTTTGTTAGGTTCCAAAAAGTAGTATCTAAGCATATACATTATATTTGGTTTTTCCCAAATAATTGTTTTGTTTTCAGTATTGACAGTGTTTTCAGTGGCTTTTTTGAATTTGTATGCTCGAAAATTATTCCCTAATCTAAGTTCCCATTTTTTAATTAGATAATCAATTTGAATTGCAATATTTTGTTCAGATATTAACTCGGTTGAGGGTTTGTATAAGTATAATATTCCAGCTTTTAGATGTGAGTTATTAATATCTGTCTCATAATTTAACGATGTTTTAATTGCGTTAAATGCTCTAATGTCTCGATTGTTAATATTAAGGTCAAATGCATAATCAGCGGAAATGAACTTGTATTTTGCACTTGCATAAATTCCTGATGAAACAAAAACTGGTTGCTCTACTGGATTTACTCCAAGACTAAAAAATGCACCAGCTTTAAATTGAGCTGAAAGAGTTGCACTTATTGTCAATAATAGAATGAGAATATTTAGTTTGTATATTTTCATTTGGTTGATTTGGTAGCAAATATAATAACGAAATACTAAATATGAAACAGTTTTCACGGTAAAATTGTTTATGCTGAATAAATACTTCTAAGTTTTTTATTATTTGCTTGTAATATAATTATATTAAATTTGTAAAAAAAAAAGCGAAATGAGAAAATTCAATTTAATATTTATAGTACTTATTTCTTTTAGTGTAAGTCTCTTTTCACAGGAAAAATCTGGTAAACTTATAATCTTGCACACAAACGATCTTCATAGTAACTTAACTGGCTTTTCTCCTGAAATAGAGTATTCTCCATGTGTTACAGGCAACGATAGCACACTTGCTGGGTTTTCACGAATAGCTGCTCTAATTGATATCGAAAAGAAGAAAAACCCCGATAATTTATTAGTTCTTGATGCTGGAGATTTTTTGATGGGAACTTTTTTTCATATTTATGAAGCTGATAATGGTTTTCAGTTGCAATTAATGAAGAAAATGGGTTATGATGTTGTTTCTCTTGGGAATCATGAATTTGATTTTGGCCCAGGTGCATTAACAGAAATTATTAATGCAAATCGTGGCAATGGTGAAATTCCATTACTAACTCTAGCTAATGTTGAATTTGATAAAAAAAGTAAAGATGATGATTCTTTTGAAAATCTATATAATAACGATGTAGTAAAAAAGTATCAAATAATTAAAAAAGACGGTCTTAAAATAGGTGTTTTTGGAATTTTGGGTGATGACGCTAAAGATGTTGCACCAAATGTATCTCCTCTAAAAATCACAAACAGAATTAAAACAGCTAAAAAAATCGTAAAGGTGCTTGAGAAAGATGAACAGGTCGATTTTATTATTTGTTTGTCGCATAGTGGTATCTGGAAAGATAAAAACGGAAACTGGATAGGAGAGGATGTCGATCTTGCAAAAAAGGTTAAAGGTATTGATGTGATTATTAGCGGACATACTCATACAACTATTAACGACCCAATTTGGATTGGTGAAATTCCTATTGTGCAAACAGGTTCGCAAGGTAAAAATCTTGGTAGATTTGAAATAAATATTGTAGATGGAAAGATAAATTCAGCAAAATATAAACTTATACCTGTAAATGACGATATTAGTGGTGATTGTAATATACACAAGGAAATAGCAGGTCAAATTAGGATAATTGATGATCGATTACTTAAACCAATGGGACTTGGTTATTATAAACCATTGGCTGAAACTGATTATGACCTAGTTTGTGATGAATTAGGAGATTTAGATTCAAGTAATCTTGGTCCTTTAATTGCCGATGCTTTACACTATTACGTAAATACCGAGTCGGGCGAAAGTACAGATGTTGCAATAATTGCTGCGGGAGTTATTAGAGATAAGTTTAGAGCAGGAATTAACGGAATCCAGACAGTTACTGATGTGTTTAGAGTTGTGAGTCTTGGTGAAGGCGATGACGATATTCCTGGTTATCCGCTTGCTAAAGTTTAAATAACTGGAAACGAGCTTAAAAAATTAATGGAATTACTAATCGTAGCAGGTAAGATGAAACCTTCGTATTACTGTTATTTTAGTGGAGTAGAAGTAGAGTATGATTCTAATAAACGTTTGTTTAAAAAGATTAAATCAATAAAAATTGGTGGTAACAAAATTGACCTCGCAAAAAAGAATGAGACATTTTATAGTTTGACTGCAAACTCTTACATGCTTGAATTTGTTGGTGAAATAAGAAGTATGACACTCGGCTTGGTTAAAATTAAACCAAAAGATAAACGTGGAATTGCGATAATTGATAATCAATCTTGTTGGATAGATTTTGATCTGAACAAACAAGGAATTCAGGAAGGTAAAGAATGGATGGCACTTGTGAAATTCGTACAAAGTTTTCCTGATACTAATGGAAATAAAATTCCTGATTTTCCTGATAAGTATCGAAAGCCAATTTTGAGGTTTATTGATATTAATACGGAAAAAAGTAAGTAGCAAACTAATAATCGGTAAACTTTAACTTCTAATTCATCGTTACTTTACAATGTAAAAAGTGCACATGTTGAGTTCTTTTATCACTCTGTTTTGCACAGTTATGATTATTAGCAAAATGAATTTGATATTTTTAATAAAGACTTGCAGTAAATAATTTGCTATGCCATTAGCAAGTTTGTGAAAATTTGGCAATTATCTATTTAAAATTATCTGTCATTCTTTTTTTTTCTTCATTTTTCTAAAACAACTTAAGAAATATGCTTTTTTGTAATTCGGGAAATGAGAAATTGTAATTGTCCATTTTTTTTCTTAATAAACCCTAATTATAATTACTTTTACAAAAAATATAATAATGAAAGACTTTGAAAATATTGAGCTTGTATATCTTAAAAACGAAGATTACGATGACTTGCTACAGGCGATGAAAGAGGCATATAGTGAATTACCTGGCATGGTTTGGGGGAGACAGCAAGTTGAGAAGCTAATTAAGATTTTTCCTGAAGGTCAAGCTGCAATAAAAGTAAATGGTGAGTTTGCTGGCTGTGCACTTTCGATAATTGTAGATTACGAAAAATTTGAAAATAATCATAAATATGTTGCAATAACTGGGAATTACAGTTTTAATACTCATACAAACGAAGGAGATGTTTTATATGGCATAGAAATATTTATTCGTCCGAAAAATAGAGGTATGCGTTTAGGGCGGAGGTTGTATGATTTTCGAAAAGAATTGTGCGAAAGATTAAACTTAAGAGGCATAGCTTTTGGTGGTCGTATTCCAAATTATCATAAGTACTCTAATGAAATTAGTCCGAAAGAATATATCGAAAAAGTAAGAAAGAAAGAAATACACGATCCAGTTCTTGATTTTCAGATGTCAAACGATTTTCACCCCGCCAAAGTATTAAAAGGTTATTTGGAGGGCGATAATGAGTCAAATGAATATGCAGTTTTGCTCGAATGGGATAATATTTATTATGAAAAACCTCATAAAAAGGCTGCGGTTATAAAAACTATTGTGCGACTTGGTTTGATACAATGGCAAATGCGAACATATAAAGACATTGATGATCTTATGC
>JAQVPT010000052.1 GCA_028701945.1 Bacteroidales bacterium | reverse complement strand
ACTATTTATCCAGATGTCATCGAATCAATTTCAGTTAAAGGACCTTCAGCAACAATAAAATCACATCATAATGTAGGCGGATTGCCTGATTTTATGAAACTTAAAATTGTTGAGCCTCTATACCTAGTATTTAAAGATGAAGTCCGTAATGTTGGCAAAGCTCTCGGAATATCTGACAACATTTTAGGTCGTCATCCTTTCCCTGGACCAGGACTTGGAATTAGAATACTTAGCGACATAACTCCTGAAAAAGTAAGTATTTTGCAAGAAGTTGATGATATTTTTATCAGTGGACTAAAAGAATGGGGACTCTACGATGAAGTGTGGCAAGCAGGAGCTATATTATTGCCAGTACAGTCGGTTGGTGTGATGGGTGATGAAAGAACTTATGAAAATGTGGTGGCACTTAGAGCAGTACACTCAACAGACGGAATGACTGCCGACTGGGTTCATCTTCCTTACGATTTTCTCGCTAAAATATCAAATAGTATTATTAATAGAGTTCGTGGCGTAAACAGAGTTGTGTATGACATCAGCTCAAAACCACCAGCAACTATCGAATGGGAATAATCCTAAAGTTTGATGTTCTTTTATAAAAAACTCGAGAAAATCGAGAAAAAAACTTTTAAATTACACTTTATTTATAGTATAATAGAGGGGATTGTTGTTGGCGTAACCCTGATGAATGAGTTCGTTTTTCTTCGCAGCTTAAAAGGTTCTGAATTCCTTACTGGAATTTTATTTTTCGTAAGTGTAGTTGTTTTTTTAAGTCTGATCCTTTTCAATGAGCTAATTCGTCGAAGCAGCGATAAAAGAAAGCTGATACGTATAACGGCTCTTATAACTCGGTTACCCTTAATGTTGTTTGTATTTTTTCCTAATCAATTAAATGAGACGGGTAATTTGACAATGCACTTAGTTTTTATTTTGATTTTCTTTTTTTACTTCCTAGGAACAACAATTACTTTACCAACCATCAATCTATTATTAAAAGATAGCTACAAAAATAATAATTTTGGAAAACTTTACGGTTATAGTGCAACAGCAAATAAAATGGCGGTTTTACTTGGTACTTTCGTTTTCGGACAAATGCTGTATCAAAACTATTTTGTTTTCCGGTTCGTTTATCCCTCAATCGGATTATTAAGTATTTTAGCTTTATTCACACTATCAACCATCCCGTATAAACAAACTGAGATTATTATCAAAAATAAATTAGTTACATCATTAAAAAACTCTATAAAAAGGATGTACTCTATTTTAAAAAAGGATAAAGCATTTTTCCATTTTGAATTGGCTTTCTTTTCCTACGGCATTGCCTTTATGATTACTTCTCCTGTAATTACATTTTTTCTAGAGTCATACATAAAATTAAGTTATGCAGGAATATCAACATACAAGGCAGCAGCCGGCATAATTACAGTAATAGCTTTACCCCTACTTGGTATTCTTAGCGACAAAATCGATCCTCGGCGATTTGGAATAATAAATTTTAGTGCTATGTTAATATATGTGCTATTCATTATGATAACAGAATATATACAACAATATACAATACTTGCAAATATAGAGATTTATTATACTCTTGTTATAGCGTTTTTTGCTTTCGGTATTTTTAATGCAGCTGGAGCATTGTCTTGGAATATAGGCTCTTCTTTTTTTAGTAAAACTGCTAATGATTCGGCTGACTATCAGTCTGTTCACATTTCACTCACTGGCGTAAGATCGCTAATTGCTCCTATCGGAGTTTTAATTTACACAATTATAGGATACAAATATACTTTTGGAATCTCAATATTTTTTCTAATTTTAGCAATTGGAATTTTAATAGTCTCGACAAGAAAAAAATAGTATAATGGCAAAGAAAGATTTTACATATAAAGATGCTTTAAGCGAACTTGAAGATATTCTACAGGAGATAGAAAACGGAGAACCCGACCTCGATAGTTTAAGCGAGAAAGTTAAAAGAGCGACTTTTCTCATAAAAGAATGCAAAACAAGACTACGCAAGACATCAGAAGAAATTGACAGTATTCTTGAAGATTGGGAAAAAGGAGAATAAACATAAATCGTTTTCGAATTATAATAAGGAACGAATTAAAACTATAAATAAAATATCATTCAAACTTAATATTTCGTCAGAAATTTATAACTTTGACGGTTAAATATTTCAAAATAATTATTAAAAAATGGGACTTAACAAAATAATTGGCAGTATATTCGGTTCAAAAGCGGACAGAGATATGAAACTTGTCCAGCCTTATCTGGAAAAAGTATTAGCAGTAGAACCCGAGATTGTAGTTTTAAGTAATGATGAGCTTAGGGGAAGAGCAAACAATCTTAAATTAGGAATTCAAGATTTTATTAAAGAAGATAAAAACGAAATTAATCGACTTAAAGAAAAAGCAGAAGCACTTGATATTTGGGAACGGGAGGCGATTTTTAACGAGATTGATAAAATTGAAGAAGGTATAGATGAGAAATTAGAAGATCATTTAATGTCAATTTTACCGGAAGCTTTTTCAATTGTTAAGGATACAGCACGGCGTTTTAAAGAAAATTCAGAAATAGAAGTTACGGCATCTGAGTTTGACCGTTCGTTGGCAACTTCAAATGATTTTGTTAATATAAAAGGCGATAAAGCTATCTGGAAAAACTCATGGGTTGCAGGCGGTAACACCATTGTTTGGGATATGATACATTATGATGTACAAATAATTGGTGGTGTTGCTCTCCATCAAGGAAAAATTGCTGAAATGGCAACTGGAGAAGGAAAAACCCTTGTAGCAACATTTCCTGTTTTCCTTAACGCTCTAACAGGCAGAGGTGTACATCTAGTTACCGTAAACGACTATCTTGCAAAACGTGATGCCGAGTGGATGGGACCTATTTATATGTTCCATGGTCTTTCGGTTGATTGTGTCGATAAACACGAACCTAATAGCGATAGCAGACGCAAAGCTTATGCCGCTGATATTACATTTGGTACAAATAATGAATTCGGGTTCGATTATCTAAGAGATAACATGGCTTTAAGCCCTTCCGATCTTGTGCAACGAAAACACAATTACGCAATCGTCGATGAGGTTGACTCCGTTTTAATTGATGATGCAAGAACACCACTTATTATTTCAGGACCAACTCCAAAAGGCGAAGATCAACTTTTTGACGAACTCAAACCTCAAGTTCAAAAACTGGTAAATGCTCAAAAAACTCTTTTTAATACGATTTTTTCTGATGCAAAAAAACTAATTGCAAGCGGAAATGAAAAAGATGGCGGTTTTAAATTGCTACAATCGTTTAAAGCATTACCAAGAACAAAACCACTAATAAAGTTTTTAAGTGAGCAAGGAATGAAAGCTCTACTGCAAAAAACCGAAAATCAATACATGGCAGACAACAACAAGAATATGCATCTCGTTACAGATGAATTATTCTTTGTTATTGATGAGAAACTTAACTCCATCGAACCCACCGATAGAGGTTTTGATCTATTAACAAGCTCAACTTCTGACCCTAACTTTTTTGTTTTACCAGACATATCTGTTGAACTTACTAAAGTTGATGATTCAAATTTATCGGAAACTGATAAACTCAAACAAAAAGACCAAATAATTACCGATTATTCTATCAAATCAGAACGAATCCATACTGTAAATCAGCTTTTAAAAGCACATACTCTTTTCGAAAAAGATGTTGAATATGTCGTAATTGACAATAAAGTCAAAATTGTTGATGAGCAAACAGGACGGATTATGGAAGGCCGCCGATATTCTGACGGTTTACATCAGGCTATCGAAGCTAAAGAAAATGTAAAAATCGAAGCTGCTACTCAAACTTATGCAACCATTACTCTCCAAAACTACTTCAGAATGTACCACAAACTCTCAGGTATGACAGGTACAGCGGAGACAGAAGCTGGCGAGTTTTGGGATATTTACAAACTAGATGTAATGGTAATACCTACAAATCGACCTATAACAAGAGGCGATTTTGAAGATCTTGTTTATAAAACAACACGCGAAAAATATTCAGCAGTTATAAATGAAGTTGAAAAACTAACGCAAAAAGGACGTCCTGTTTTAGTTGGGACAACATCAGTTGAAGTATCGGAATTATTAAGTAAAATTCTTACACGAAAAGGTATTAAGCATAATGTACTTAACGCAAAACTACATAAAAAAGAAGCAGACATTGTAATCGAAGCTGGATACTCTAGCAATGTAACAATCGCAACCAATATGGCTGGTCGTGGTACCGACATAAAATTAAGCGAACAAGTTAAAGGTGCAGGTGGTCTAGCAATTGTTGGTACCGAAAGGCACGAATCCAGACGAGTTGACCGACAGTTAAGAGGTCGTGCGGGTCGTCAAGGAGACCCTGGGTCATCACAGTTTTTTGTCTCCTTAGAAGATGATCTGATGAGACTGTTTGGTTCAGACAGAATAGCTAAAATGATGGACAGGATGGGATTAAAAGAAGGTGAAGTAATTCAGCATTCGATGATCTCAAAATCAATTGAAAGAGCGCAGAAAAAAGTTGAAGAAAACAACTTCGGAGTTCGTAAAAGACTATTAGAATACGATGATGTTATGAACTCGCAACGTACTGTTATTTATAAAAAACGACGTAATGCACTCGATGGAGAACGTTTAGGTGCAGATATAGCAAATATGATGTACGACTTGTGCGTTAGTTTTATCGAGGATCTACATGGAGTAGTAGATTTTGAAGAATTTAAATTCGAAGCCTATAGAATGCTTTCAATAGAACTCGATATGTCAGAACAAAAATATGCAAGTCTTTCGCGTACCGAAATGACTGAATATCTGTACGAGAAATTGAGGCAAACTCACAAACGTAAATCCGAAGCAATTGCAAATCAAGCATATCCTGTTATTAAAACAGTTTTCGAAAACAACGCAAGCCAGTATGAAAACATCTTGGTTCCCGTGTCAGACGGTAATAAAGTTTATAATGTTGTTGTTAATCTCGAAAAGACATATAACACTCAAGGCACTGAAATTGTAATCGCATACAACAAAACAGTAGTATTAAAAACTATTGACGATCTTTGGAAAGAACATCTTAGGGAGATGGACGATTTGAGACAATCGGTTCAAGCGGCATCTTATGAACAAAAAGATCCATTATTAATTTATAAACTGGAATCTTTTAATTTGTTTAAAACGATGTTGGATAAAATCAACAAATCGGTTGTAATAACTCTTATGAAAGGTTATATCCCTGTCGAAAGAGCTGAACAAGTAAAAGAAGCTAGACCAAAAACAAAACTCGATTTAAGCAAAATGCAAACTGGGCGGGAAGATCCTGGATATAATGACCCAAGTAAAGGGAAATCTAAATCAGAACCAGTAAGAGTAGAAAAAAAAGTGGGGAGAAATGACCCCTGCCCATGTGGAAGCGGAAAAAAATACAAACAGTGCCATGGATTAAACGAATAAATTGCAAAATAGAGTAATGTTATGTATTATAGCGTGATTATTAATCAATTTAAAATATAAATTGCGAAAATATTATTACTTTTGCTAAAATAAGATATTATAGTTGATTAGTTACTTAATAAATATAATTCTAAATACAAATAGCTATGAATAAAAAACTTTTATTTTTTGTTTTATTCTGCATGATGTTTTCTGTAGTTTTTGCACAGCAAACAAAAACAGACACTTCGCAGATTGTAGTCCCCACAAAAATCGGTTATGAAGGCGATGCAGCTATCGAAGATACTACAAGTACTTTAGTAATTGCAACCGATCAACAGGCAAATATTGCATATAATGACGGCGTGCAATTTTACGAACAAAATCAATTTGATGCCTCAATTCAGAGCTTTACGCAAGCATTACAATTAAATCCTGAGTTAATAAAGGCATTTTATGGAAGAGGGACAAGCTATATTCAGAAAAAAGATTATCAAAAAGCCATAGAGGACTTAACAAAGTATAGCGTGGAATTTAAGGATGACGCTAACGTGGTTTATCTTATGGGTTTTTGTGCCTATTACCTTAAACAAAATGATATAGCTATTGAGGCGTTTAACAAAGCAATTAGTATGGGGTACGAAGACGTAAACATGCATTACTTTATGGGAGTTATGAAGTTTGACGAAAGCAAATATGAAGAGGCCATACCTCATTTCAATAATGCTATCCAACTTGACCCAAATCACTTTTTCTCATACAATGACAGAGGTTCTGCTAATCGAATGTTAGAAAAATATGATGATGCCATAGCAGATTATAACAAAGCGATAGAAATTAATAATGAGACGGCTCTTTTATACAATAATTTGGGAAGTGCAAAAAGATTAAAAAAAGATTATGAAGGAGCTATAAAAGATTATGATAAAGCATTATCGATAGATCCTGAATATCACTTCGCAATAAATAATAAAGCAATCGCACTATACGAAGCAGGTGAATACGAAGCAGCCATCGAAATCTTTCGTGATGTACTAAAACTAAAGAGAGACTACGCATACGCATATAATAATATTGGCTTATGTTATTATAAACTAAAAGATTACGAATCCTCAATCGAAGCATTTTCAACAGCAATCTCAATGAATCCCGAATACGCTTACGCCTACATACATAGAGGCTCAGCAAAAGAAATGCTTAGAAATATGGATGGAGCTTGCAGCGACTGGGAAAAGGCAAAAGAACTTGGTCTAGAGGTTGCCAAAGAATATTGTTCAGTATGTATTGAGTATTAAAAATAAATTAAGAAATTATGAAAAATCAATATATTATAATTGTTATAGTTTCGGTAATCTTGAGCTTTGCTTTTTTTAATGCCAAAGCACAAATGCCTGTTGAAATTAATAAAAAAGAGTTTAAACAAGGAAAAAACGGTTACAAAGAGGCTATGTCATATGTTAAAAATGGAGATTTGTTCTATGCAAAGGGACATCCAGGAGCATACCGAATGGCTCTAACAGAATATTTAAAAGCTTATGAGTACAATCAACATTATCCTGAGTTAAATTATAAAATTGGAGCATGTTACTTGTATTCAACTGAAAAAGAAAAAGCAATCGATTTTCTTGAAAAAGCATATAAATCAAAACCAGGAGTTGCTGATGATATTTATTATCTTTTAGGTTGGGCAAATCAATTATCATACAAGTTTGATGATGCAATAGATTTTTTAAAAAAACATGAAAATCAGCAACCACAAGACAAACAAAAAAAGAAAAGTGATGATGCTGCAACCTATGATGTTGCTAAAAGAATTAAAGAATGTAAAATCGGCAAAGAACTTGTTGCGAATCCAATCCGAGTTTTTATCGACAACCTTGGACCTGTAATAAATTCAAAATATCCAGATTACGGACCAGTAATTACCACAGATGAGTCGCTCATTATTTTTACTTCACGCCGAGAGGGTAGTACAGACGGAGCAATTGACCCTAGCGACCTTTTGCATTATGAAGACCTATATATAGCCTATAATAATGATAAAAAAGGCTGGTCAGAATCAATAAATATGAGAAGTCTTAATACAGAAGGACACGATGCCTCCGTAGGTTTATCACCCGACGGACAAATACTTTATACATACAAAGGCGTACCAGACGGCACAATATTCGAAAGTAAACTTGACGGAGACAACTGGAGTAAACCAAAAGAAATGAACAAAAATATAAACACTAAATTTCACGAAACATCTGCATCCATTTCTTACGACAGCAAACAACTTTATTTTGTTTCTGACCGTGAAAAAGATGAGTTTGGAAATAAATCTTACGGCGGTAAGGATATTTATGTGTGTGAAAAATTAGACAATGGAAAATGGGGACCAGCAAGAAACATTGGTGAACCAATAAATACAAAATATGACGAAGAAGGTGTATTTATGCACCCTGATGGAATAACTATGTATTTTTGTTCAAAACAAGAAGGCTCAATGGGTGGTTATGATATCTTCTATTCTGAAAATAACGGAGCAGGAAATTGGTCAGAACCTGTTAATATTGGCTATCCAGTAAACACTCCAGATGATGACGTGTTTTTTGTTGTCGCTGGTAATGCAAGATACGCATATTATTCAAGTGCAAGAGATGGTGGATACGGTTTGCAAGACATTTATAGAATAACTTTCTTAGGCCCAGAAAAATTAATTGTGGTAGGAAGCGAAGACGTCCTTATAGCAAGTTCAACAGCAACTATTCAACAAAAAGTTGAGCAAGAAATTGTCGAAGTTAAAAAAGTTCGCCTTACAATCATGAAAGGTACAGTAACTGATGCTTTAAGCGAAGCTCCAATTGAAGCAAGCATTGAAATCACCGATAATGAGAAAAATGAACTAATAACAACCCTTAATTCAAACAGTAAAACAGGTAAATATTTAGTAAGTTTACCTTCGGGTAAAAACTACGGTATTGCTGTAAAAGCTGACGATTATTTATTCTATAGTGAAAATATTGACATTCCAGAAGCCACTGCTTATCAAGAAGTAACTAAAGACGTTGTACTTAGTAAAGTAGGGATAGGCTCAAAAATTGTTCTTAAAAACATTTTCTTCGATTACGGAAAAGAAACTCTTCGTGAAACTTCACACGCAGAACTCGAACGTCTCGTTACACTGCTAAATTCTTATCCAAATATGACAATTGAAATCGGCGGACACACCGACAGCCATGGTGGGCTTCAATTTAATACACAATTATCAGAAGCACGAGCAAAATCTGTAGTTGACTATCTTGTAGATAAAGGAATAAGCAAACTAAGACTTACTTATAAAGGATATGCTTATTTACAAGCTATTGCGACAAACGATACTGACGAAGGAAGACAACAAAACAGACGTGTCGAATTTAAAGTAATGAGCATCAAATAAATTATTAGTATTATTATGTGCTGTTACCAAAATTAATAGACGGTAACAGCGTGTTTTTTAAAATTATTGTAAACTTTCTATCATGAGAAACTTTGTATTATTAATCATTTCAATTTTTATTTTTTCTATTGCATATTCGCAAAAAGATGTAGCGTTTACAAGAGCCAATTTCCCAAACCAGGCAAATGAACTCTCAATTGCAAAAAAACAAATAAAGAATGCTAATATCTTGGTTTATAATGAAACAAATAAAATAGAGGAAGGACTAAAACTTTACATGAAAGCTTACGAGTTTAATCCAAACAACTCGGATCTTAATTTTAAGATAGGTTATTGTTATTATAACACTACTCAAAAATATGATTGCTTGCAATACTTTCAAAAAGCTTACGATCTTAATCCAAATGTTGATAAGAAAATTGATTATTATCTTGCACGAGCTTATCATTTAAATTACAAATTTGATGATGCCATAAAATTCTATTCACAATATGTTTCAACCATTAAAAACAAAAATGAGGAAGATGAAATAACTAAATATATCACAGAATGTCGCAATGGTAAAGAAATATTGAAAGATACTACCAAAGTTGAGATTGTTAATTTGGGCGAAAATATAAACACAGAATACCGCGAATACGGCCCTATGATTACAGCAGATGGCTCAAAATTATATTTTACATCTCGCCGTAAAGGAACAACTGGAGGGAATATTGCTGATGATGGGATGTATTTCGAGGACATATATGAAGCTACAAAAACTGAAACAGGTTGGACCAAAGCCCGAAGTGTTGGTTCACCTTTAAATTCAAAATTACACGATGCAGTTGTAGGCTTATCGCCTGATGGCCAAAGTTTATTTATTTATGCAGATAAAAATGGTGGAGATTTATACGTTTCCAAGCTTAAAGGAAGCAAATGGTCTAAACCAGAGTCTATATCAGATAATATTAATAAAAAATCTCACGAATCATCGGCATGTATCTCTTTCGACAACAAAACATTATATTATATTTCTGATGATCCTGAACTTTCTTATGGCGGTCGAGATATTTTTTATTCGACACTTGATAAAAACGGAAATTGGTCTGCTCCTACTAATATAGGACCTGTTGTTAATACAAAATATGATGAGGTTGATTTGTTCCTACATCCTGACGGGCGTACAGTGTATTTTAGTTCTAAAGGGCATAACACAATGGGCGGATATGATATCTTTAAAACTATAAAAGATAAAGACGGAAATTGGTCAACTCCAGTAAACCTTGGGTATCCAATTAACACTCCGCTTGACGATGCTTTTTTTGTAACAACAGCTAGTGGCAAAACGGCTTATTTCGCTTCTGTAAGACCCGAAGGAATGGGGCTGCACGATATATATGAATTGAGATTTTCCAAAGATGAAGAAACAACTCCCATCGAAAATAAAGTATATCTAACACTTGTTAAAGGAACTGTTACCGATAAAGTTACTTCCTTTCCTCTAGAAGCAAATATCGAAATAATTGACAATAATGCAAACGATGTTGTAGCGACATTTACCACCAATAGCCAATCAGGAGCTTATATAGTAAACCTACCGTCTGGCAAGAACTATGGTTTAAACGTAAACAAAGATGGATACTTATTCCATTCCGAAAATTTTAATCTTGCAGACACATCTGCATACCAAGAAATAACAATCAACATTCAACTTCAAAGGATCGAAATAGGAACCACAATTGTATTAAAAAACATTTTCTTCGATTACGATAAAGCTACACTTAGACCAGAATCATCGGCAGAATTAGATAGAGTAATAAATATTCTTACTAAACAGCCAAAACTCAAAATTGAAATTTCAGGACATACTGATAACAAAGGAGGATTGACATATAACAAAGAGCTATCAACTGCAAGAGCCAAAACTGTTGTCGAATATCTTATCGAAAAAGGAATGGCAGAAGACAGACTTACTTATGTAGGGTACGCATTTGAAAAACCAATAGCAACAAATGATACCGACGATGGAAGACAACTAAATAGAAGAGTCGAATTCAAAGTAATAAGCAACGATTAAATAAAATATTACAACTGTTTAGGGATTTTATAAAGGTTTTGGCGTGCAAATTTGTTCGTTTTTACGAAAACAAATTTCATGACAAAACCGACACACTAATTCAAGAATATATCAAAAGGCAATCAAAATATTACTTCCTAAGACTAAACCCAATGCCCGACTCTATGTAATGAGCCTTAAAACCATAAGCTTTTATTGTAGCATTGATAAAAAAGTTATTAAAAACATAATATCTAAGTCCAAAACGGGAATACATAAAATCTTGAGGTTTAACTTGGTTGTAATAATAAAATCCAATGGAACTTATAAGACTTATTCTCTTGTAAACTAATTCGTGCCCGATGCTCACCCCTGCCCTAATAATTTCCGAAGGTTTTTCGTTAACTTTCACAAGAGTGTCCCATCTGCCATCGTACCAATAATATAAATTTTCATTGTAAAAAACATCAGCAGAAACACCTATTTTTCCAATCTTCGAATAAATGTAATTATAGGCCACAGCTCCGGTGCTGCACAAGAAACCGCCTCCACGTCCATCGGGTTGAACAGTATATTCATCTGCCGTTACTAAAGTTGCCATAATTGTAAATTCATTCCTTTTTTCAGGTTCTTCATTTCCTTTACTAAGAATTTCTTGTCTGTCAATTTGATTTAATTGATAGGCCATCCCTAAAGAGAAATTTATTTGATTAAGACCTAAATTTGGTTTTTTTACCGAACCGTTTGAAAAATGAATAATTCCTCCGCTAAATCGCATAGTAAAAGGCTGGTTGGGCATTTTATAAAAAAGTCCTAGATCTAGTTTAAAAAAGAAATTCACATTTGTACCTAAAGCAATATGCGTAGGATTATCTATTTTATTATATGCTTTTGTAAGATATGTTAAACCGCCATTTATTCTTGTAGTAAACATTAATTTACGCCTCTGAAAAAACTTAAACTCCATAAAAGAATAAGCAGCAAATGACTGTCCCAACACCTCAGGATTACCTAAATTTTGCCACATAATACCATAGCCTGTATAAGGACTATTATATTTTATGTCATAAAAACTATCTTTACCATGATCAAAGTACAAGCATAAATCAATTCCGTAAGCTGGTTTTTGTGCAAGTCCAGCCATACCAATGCGATGTGGAGCAACGAAACCGCTATTTAACCTTATCTCTGAATTATATAGTTTTTGGGATAATAAAACAATTGGGCTAAAAACTAAGAATATTATTAAAAATCTTTTCATAACTGATACTTAATTCTAATCTCAGATTTCCTTTTCAAACTTAGCAATTGAGTTGCACTTCCCTCTCTAATAGCAATTTCAAGAAGCCCTAGGGAATTAAATATACACACAATGTCACCTTTATCAACCTCTTTGTATGATGTGTAAATATATTTAGACTTGTAAAAATTTGAATTTATTATTATTTCAAATTTTGTATCGTCAATATTCGTTTCGAAAAGCTCCTTGCTTATGTTGGTAACAGCATTACCATAAGAGTCAATGTATATAACTTCGCCAGTTATCATATTTGTTTCCAAACTTGGTAAAAGCTCAGGATACCTTTTGTATTCAGTACTTTTGGTTCCTATCTTTTCAATATCACCATTTTTTAAAATAATCATGGCAATATTACTAAAAACACTAAGCTCGGTAAAAGATGATCCTTCAAAAGCAAACCCAGTTTCGACAATAATAGCTGGTTTTATCTCATTACCAAACAACAGTCCTGCAATTCCATTATCGTTTAAAATAAAAAACTGATTAAGATGGGATATAATAATAATTTTACCGTTTTTATCTGGTTCGCTATCAACTCCAACGATATGAATTGTGCCAGCAGGAAACTGTTTGTAAGAACTTTTTAATACAAATGCTGCCTGTGCAACCGAAAAAGATTCAATATTATGCGAAATATCAACAAAAACAGTGTCGGGGACCTTCGACAATATAGCAGCTTTTACAGCTCCTATATAGTAATCACTTTGACCCCAGTCAGTTGTTAATGTTACAATTGTTGACATTTGCTCTTGTTAAAAATTGTTTATAAAATAGATCAATAAAAATCTGTTTAAAGTTAAAAAATAGTTTTATTTGTGCCTACAAAACTATGATAAATTTATTAGATGACCGAAAAAAGTATTTTAATAGAAGTTTCAGACTTAAATAAATTTTATGGAGTGCGTGAAGCAAATTTAGATGCACTAGTAAGATTATTTCCACGCTTAAAAATTGTTGCACGTGGAGACCTTATCAAAATTATGGGAGATGAAGATAAAATCCAAATTTTTGAGCAAAAGTTAAATGCAATAATTACCCATTTTGAAAAATATAACAATATCGGGGCAAACGATATTAAGCAAATTGTTGCAAACAAAGATAATAAATCAGACACCGAAAGAGATAAAGTAACCCTTTTATACAGCGTAAGTGGGAAACCTGTTCGTGCTAAAACAAAAAATCAGAGTGTTCTTGTTGAGGAGTCTCTGAAAAACGATTTGCTTTTTGCAATTGGACCAGCAGGAACAGGAAAAACCTATACATCTATAGCACTTGCAGTCAGTGCATTAAAAGAAATGCGTGTCAAAAAAATTATTTTATCTCGCCCAGCAGTAGAAGCAGGAGAAAATTTGGGCTTTTTACCAGGCGATTTACGTGAGAAACTAGACCCATATCTACAACCACTATATGATGCACTGCTTGATATGATACCGCATAAAAAACTGGAAAAATATATTGAAGAGAAAATCATTCAAATTGCTCCTCTAGCTTTTATGAGAGGACGTACACTCAGCGACGCATTCGTAATTTTAGATGAAGCCCAAAATGCAACTTATACGCAACTTAAAATGTTCCTTACAAGAATGGGCGAAAATTCAAAATTTATTGTTACTGGCGACTTAACACAAATTGATTTACCAAAGAAAGTAGAATCAGGGCTAATATCAGCTGAAATAATATTAGCAAATATTCCTGAAATTTCATTCGTAAAATTTGATAAATCAGATATTGTGAGGCATAAAGTTGTAACTAGCATAGTTGAGGCGTACGAAAAATCTGAAGAAAAGCTGAATAAAACTAAATAATATGAAAGCATTAACAAAAACTGAGTTTAATTTCAGAAATCAAAAAAGCGTATATATCGGTAAGGTTCGAGATGTTTATAATATAGATAATGACCTTATGGTTATGATTGTTACAGACCGAATTTCTGCCTTTGATATAGTATTACCAAAGGGAATTCCTTTTAAAGGACAAGTCTTAAATCAAATTGCAGCTAAATTTCTTGATGCAACCTCTGATATTGTACCAAACTGGAAAATAAGTAGTCCTGACCCTATGGTAACTATAGGACACAAATGCGAGCCTTATCCAGTTGAGATGATTGTAAGAGCTTATCTTACTGGTAGTAGCTGGAGAGAATATAAAAATGGGGCACGCGAAATTTGTGGCGTTAAAATTCCAGAAGGAATGAAAGAACATCAAGCTTTCGACAAACCAATTATTACACCTACAACTAAAGCTAATCAAGGCTTTCATGACGAAAATATTACTCGAGAACAAATCATAGCACAAAAACTAATTAACGAAGAAGAATACAGAAAACTCGAAGATTATTCACTCAAACTTTTTGAAAGAGGAACTCAAATTGCCAAAGAAAAAGGACTTATTTTAGTGGATACTAAATATGAGTTTGGTAACAAAGATGGAATTATCTATTTAATTGATGAAATTCATACTCCAGATTCATCTCGATATTTCTATCTTGACACATACCAGAAAAGATTTGATGCAGGAGAAAACCAGCACCAACTTTCAAAAGAATTTGTACGTGAATGGTTAATGGAAAATAATTTTAAAGGGCAGGAAGGAGAAATTCTCCCCGAAATGAATGACGAAATAGTTAATAGTATCTCGGAACGATATATTGAACTTTACGAAAAGATTACTGGAGAGACGTTTGTGAAGGCTAATACAAATGATATCGAAAATCGTATTCATGATAATGTGGATGGATTCTTAAAACTAATTTAGCGTCTTCGGGGTTTCGTCTAGAAGTTGGCGGATCAACCACCTCAAATACCTTGTCAATAATCAACTCATCACTGGATTACAACTTTATGAGAAATAATTGAACAAGAGTACAGATGAACAGTCGAAAAGTCGTACAAAAAGGAACAAGAGAACAGAGGAACAAGAGAAACAAAGATTTATCCGGCTTATTGTGTGTTTCAGAAACCTTATATTTTTTTCAACCTTCATAGAAAAAGTATAACAAAAGATAAAAGGTTTT
>JAQVPT010000051.1 GCA_028701945.1 Bacteroidales bacterium | reverse complement strand
TATCATAAATTAATTGGTCATCAGCAATTGCACCTAACAACATTTGACGAGGATACAAAACGCATGAATCAAGACGCATACTCAATGACCATTCTGCTTCCATAGAAATCAACAAAGGCACTTTACTAACTGATTGATACCGATTTATCAAATCCACCTGCCTAACTGGACCTCCTTGCATAAAAATTAATCCACCAATTTTATATTCACTTATAAGTTTCTCAATATAATCTGTATGGGCAGTATTTTTATTAGAATATGCAGGAACCATCAAAAGTTGGGCAATACGTTCATCAGTCGTAAGTGAATTAAAAACCGAATCTACCCAAATAGAATCGGAGTAATAAAAAGGCGGATTTATTTTTGTTTGTGCAAATAAACGAGAGTCAATAATATCTGAAACATCTGTTACGGATAAATTAATAAAACTTAATATCAATGTAAATATAATTATGCCAACTGCCTTCCACATACTAAATCGTTTTTTTACAAATTTTACAAATTTTATCATAATACAACAAAAATATCAAATTCTTTTTTAACAACTTAAGGTTAATTGAATAAAATAAATGTAAATTTGTGTGATTAAGAAGAAAATAAAATAAAGAAAGCAAGATGTCGAATAAAAATACAAACGAAAAAATCTCTGAATTAGAAAAAGAGAACAGCTTACTACGCGAACAGTTACAAAGAATAAGAGATGTTTACAACAATACTACAATAGGTCTATATAGGACTAACCCTGAAGGAGAAATTTTACTGGCAAATCCTCCGCTCGTAAAGATGCTAGGATATTCATCTCTTGAAGAATTACAATCGCACAATTTGAATTCTGGTGGATTAATACGGATAAAAGAACGTAAAAAGTTCCAAAAAAGGATGATAAGAGATCGTGTGATAATCGGTAAAGAAGCGATATGGCTCAAAAAAAATGGTGAGGAGATATACATTCGCGAAAGTGCAAAAGCCATAATTGATGACAATGGGAATTTGCAGTTTTATGAAGGTACGGTCGAAAACATAAGCGAGCAAAAAGTTAAAGAAAAGAAACTAGTTGAGAGTGAATTAAAATTCAGTAGTTTAATTGATATTTTACCGAGTGGAATTGTAATTTATCAAAACGATATTATTTTATACGCAAATGAGTATGCACATAATCTTCTTAAAGTAAACCCAAAAACCTCAATAATAGGACGGAATACTTTAGACTTTCTACATCCAGATTATCATCAATACTATAAAAACAGAATTTCAAAAAGTATTGAAGAGTTTTCACATGCAATGCTCACAAATCAAATCTATCTAACAGTTACGGGTACGCCTGTAAATGTTGAGGTAATAACAGTTCCATATAAACAAAATAATGAAACTTATCTATTGACAGTTTTCACTGATATTACAGACAGAAAAGAAACTGAAAAAGCTTTAAAACTCTCAGAAGTTACATATAGAGGAATGCTAAACTCAATATCGGAAGCAATATTTATTCAAGATATTGATGGAAAAATTATTGATGTAAATAAAGCCGCAGAAGATTTATTTGGTTATTCTGCTGATTATCTACAAGGGAAAACACCGATAGACATTAACGCCAAAGGGAAAAACGACTTCAAGATAATAAATAACCAAATTAAATCGGCATTTAACGGCAAACGAGAAATGTTCAAATTCTGGGGGCTCAACTCAGCTGGAACTACAATCTCAACAGAAGTAACACTTGCACCTGGAACATATTTCGACAAGAGAGTTGTTATTGCTGTTTTAAGAGATATTACAGAAAGAGAAGAAGCCGAAAAGACAATATTCGAAAGTGAAAAAAGATATAGAGAATTAATTGATTTTGCAGTTGGCGGCATTCTTATAGGCACATACGAAGGTATTATTTCCGAAGCTATCTCTCACATGTGCAAACTATTAGGAAGACCACGAAACGAAATAATAGGTAAGCATATCTCAGATGGTTTTTTTATTAAAGATAGCTTAAATAAAAGCCCTTTAGATTTTGAAAAAATAAAAAAAGGCAAAACAATCATAAATGAACGTGAAATATTAAGACCTGATGGAAGCATTATCCCAATTGAAATGCACACCAAAATGATGCCCGACAGAACTTACCAATCAATTTATCACGACATATCAGAAAGAAAAAAAGCGGAAAAAGACATCCTAAAAGCAAAAGCAAAAGCAGAGGCTCTAAACCTTCATAAAGAGACACTGCTATCAGCCTTGCCCGATTTGCTTTTCTCTTTCGACCAAAATGGAGACATTATTGATTTCTACTCGAACTCTATGGAACATCTGATACAAAAACCAGAAAAGTTCTTAAACAAAAACATATCAGAGATGATTCCTCAAGATGTTGCAAATTTGACAAAAGCAAACATAAGTAAAGTCTTAAAGACTAAAGATATGACGAGTTTTCAATATCAAATACAAGTAAAAGAAAATACAGAATATTATGACGCTAAGATGGTATATTTTAAAGAAAATACTGTTCTCACACTTATAAGAGACACAACAGAAAGAATGGTGTTGATAGAGGATTTGAAAGAATCGCAAAAAAAAGCCGAAGAGAGCGACAAACTTAAATCGGCGTTTCTTAGCAACCTGTCACATGAAATAAGAACCCCCATGAACGGGATTTTAGGTTTTACGGATTTACTTAAAGATGATGTAAGTAATAATGAAAAATTAGAATATATAGAGATTATAGAAAATAGCTGCAATCAATTGTTATTAATACTTGATGATATTATAGAAATCTCAAAAATTGAAGCTGGAATAATCACAAAAAAAACAGAACCCTTCGAGATTTCAAGTTTTATTAAGACTCTACATCAACAAATGCATGGACTTTTTACCAAATCATCGAACGTTGATTTTATAATATCGCCCAATATACCTTCAAAAGCAATAACTAGCATTTCTGATACCATAAAATTAAAACAAATACTTGTTAACTTTATTACAAATGCTAATAAATTTACAGAAAAAGGATATGTTGAAATTGGCTACGAACAGTTATCAGATACTTTTGTTAGGTTTTGGGTAAAAGATACAGGTATTGGTATTAGTGATGAGAACATCAATAAAATTTTTAATCGTTTTGTGCAAATTGAAAACCAATTATCTAGTTTTACTGGAGGTTCAGGTTTAGGGCTATCAATTTGTCTGGCTTATGCGAAAATACTTGACGGCGAAATTGAAGTGGAGTCAGTAATCGGAAAAGGAAGTTGCTTTTATTTGAAAATTCCAATAATTTCGTTTAGTTAGTCGCTGCAAAACTAATCGCATACATAATACAGGTTAATAAAGCTGTCATCTAAGAGATTGTCAAATAATAAAAATATCAATTGCGAATTTTGAAATATTAGAATTAAACCAGTAAAATGTACCTGCATCCAATACAATATATTTTTGTTTTTACAGTTTATTAATTCTGAACAAATCCTTCAAAGCAATGAAAAAAAAGCAAATTATCTTGATCAACCTTGCTACGGCAATATTTTTTGCACTAATTTTTTACAAAAACTATATCGGACTTAACCTATTTCTTTTTGAGTTAATTGTCGTCCCAATAATGTTTTATATAAACCGTCCAGTAAAATTAAATATTTTAGGTATATCTGCGGTTGCAGGTGTGTTTTTGTCGGCTGTCATGGTGGTATTACTTAATACAAATTGGAGTATTTTTATTAATATTTTTAGTCTATTGACCCTTAGCGGAATTCTATCATATAAAAATTTCAAATCGTATATCCATGCTGTTACCGAATCGTTTTTCAGGATTTTTTCTTCTCAAATAAGTATTTTACTTGACTGGGGAGACAACACAAAAACAAATGCTACATCCAGTAGTAGTACAAAAAACAATATTAGTGGGAGTAAAATATTTTATCTGATTATAATTCCGGCAGCGATAATAATATTCTTTATCATTTTATATGCCTCTGCAAGCTCGAAGTTCTACGCTCAATTTGAGGTGATTTTTAACGCTATCATAAGATTTCTCGAAAATATCAATTTTATTTTCTTACTAATGATTATTCTTGGTCTGATCATAGGAAATATACTCTATATGAAAACAAAACCTTTGGGTCTTCATAATATGGATATAAAAGGTAATGATACCCTTTCCAGAACAAGGCGAAAAAGTTTCATAAAATTCAAGAATACAGGTCTTAAAACTCAATATTTATCTGGTATTGTACTTCTTGGCTCACTAAATGTTTTAATTTTATATTTTAACATTTTAGATTTCTCATACCTTTGGTTTGGATTTGTTTGGGATGGTAGTTTTTTTAAGGAATTTGTCCACGAAGGCACATGGGTTTTGGTTTTTTCTGTATTTATATCGGCAGGAATAGCTTTATATTTTTTCAGAAACAATTTAAATTTCTATTCCAAAAATAAATGGTTAAAACGTCTAACAATAATCTGGATTTCTCAAAATATTATTATGGTAATTTCGGTTGTACTTCGAAATTATTGGTATATAAATTATTTTGGACTTGCCTACAAAAGAATTGCAGTATTAATTTTCTTACTTCTAACAGTAATTGGACTTGCTACCATAATAATTAAAATCTTAAATCTTAAAAGCACGTTTTATTTATGGAAGGTTAACGGATTTGCACTTTTTACAGTATTAATTCTTACTACATGCGTAAATTGGGACATGCTTATTGCTAAATTCAATTTTAAACATTACGACCGCTCACTTATTGATTATAGATTTATGGCTAAACTTAATAATTCTGCACTTCCATATACACTTAAAACTCTCGATGAGCTTGAATCGATAAAAGAAGTTCAACACGAAATAATGCCGTTTGATATTGATCTACCATATTTATGGGACATATATATTTATCAACTTGAGATTGAAGCGAAAAAGGAAAAATTCCTAAAAAGATATAGCCATACTAACTTTCTAGAATGGAATCTTGCTGATTATCAAACTTTTAAAAGATTAGAGGAATTTTAGAGATCATCGCCCGTTTTTATTCTTTTATAAGTTTTCTCACTTCAATTTTTGTTGGACTTTTTATTTGTAACAGATACATACCTTTTGGTAGATGACTAATGTTTATTTCTGTTTCGTTAGATTGCAAACTTACACTTTTACACAACTGACCTTGAGTATTAAATATTTCGACAGTGGTATTTCTAAAATCTGATAAGCTTAAAACAACTTGGTCGATGGCAGGGTTAGGATAAACAGCAATACTATTATCGCCTGCAACGCTATCAACGCTAGTAACATCGTCGGTGGTAAAAGACTTAAAGCTTGCTTCATAGCGATGTGTTGAGAAAGACTTTGATAAAACATTCTGATTATAATACAGATATAAATTATAACTATCTTCACTAGCCTGCCATACCCCACTTTGATATGTCTCAAATATCCCTGTTACGGAATTTCCGTTAGCATCGTATGTGTAAATATATCTATCATTATTCATCCATGTGCCGTTTTGCTCTTGTTCAGATAACACAATTAACAAATTTCCGTCAATATCGTATGTATATGTATATCTATATCCAGAAGCCAATACGCCATATTCCCATTCCTGAATTAACTCAGTCAATCTATTTCCATTATCATCATAAGTGTAAGTACTTATCCAATTAATTACCCATGCCCCGCTTTGCCAATTCTCCGATAAATCAGTCAGCATACTTCCGTTACCAGAATACGTGTAAGTATGCTTATAATTATTTACCCATACACCACTTTCCCACTGCTCTGCTAAACTATTCAAGATATTTGCGTTGTAATCGTAGGTGTAAGTATATCTATAATCATTTACCCATACACCACTTTGCCATTGTTCAACTAACTGAGACGAACGATTCCAGTTATCATTATATGTGTAAGTATATAGAGATGTATTTATCCATGTGTCGCTTTCCCATGTCTCATATAACATGGTTGAGATATATCCGTTACCATAGAATGTGCGGGATAATCTAACAAAATTCGCCCATGCATCGTCTTGCCAAAACTCATGTAATTCAGTCTCCAAGTTTCCATTGCTATAATAGGTGTATGTAGTTCTATAATCACCTACCCATGCGCCGCTTTGCCATCGCTCACATACTTCATCTAACAGATTTCCGTTGCCATTATATGTGTAAGTGTTTCTCACACCACCTACCCATGAATCACTTTGCCATCGTTCTTTTAACTCAATCCATATATTTCCGTTATCATTGTAAGAGAAAGTATGTCTTGAATGTAAATCGGTTGTTGTGTAGTTTACCACAGTATCTGGTTTCCATACAACACCTTTTCCGCCAATTTTAGACTGCTTTTTTGTTATTACATCAGCATCGACTGTTTGCTGAATATGATTAAAAGGCACTTGCTTATCAAAATCTAATAATTTTTCATGTTGATAATTCGTAATGTGCAAAATTTCTTTGTTCTTTTGAAAAGAAGAAACTGCTTGTAAATTTTGCGAAAAGACATTGCTCAATCCAACTAAGCTAACAAACAAAATTAAAAGCGAAATAGTTTTTTTCATAATATATAAGTTTTAACTAGTTAATTTTATAATAATGTTGAAGTTTTATTCTTTTATAAGTTTTCTCACTTCAACTTTTGTTGGACTTTTTATTTGCAACAGATACATACCTTTTGGTAGATTAGCAATTTTAATTTCTGTTTGATTAGATTGCAAAGCTTGGCTTTTACACAACTGCCCTTGAGTATTAAATATTTTGACTGTGGTATTTCTAAAATCTGATACACTTAAAAAAACTTGGTCGGTGGCAGGGTTAGGATAAATAGATATTAAATTATCATTTTCTAAAAATTCAACATCATTGGCTCCTACATGAAACCCATCTGACAAAATAAGGTATCCATCAACATAATTATATGTATATACATCATAATATCCAAGGTAAGCTTCAGAAGAAACAGTTATATTGGCAAGAATAGAAGTATTACTCAAAATATCTATGGAATTAATCACAACCGTACTACTTCCCTGGCTTAAACCAAAATCAACATAAGTTCCGTTGCCCGCACTGAAATTAGTATTAACACCAGTAATAGTAACATTTAAGGTTTGCCCAGCTCCTGCACTATTTGGGTTTATTGAAACCAACGATGGCGGAGTTAGACCATGAACGTGGAATCCATGATACAGCGATAAATATCCGTCAATATTGTTATATACATATACACTATAATCTCCTGTATAAATATTTGAAGGAACAGTAATATTGGCAAGAATAGAAGTATTACTTACGATATCTAAGGAATTAATAACAGCAGTAGTGCTTCCCTGACTAAATCCAAAATCAATATAAGTCCCACTACCTTGGTTAAAATGAGTATCGGCACCAGTAATGGTAACATTTAATGTTTGTCCGGCATTTGCATTATCAGGATTTATAGAAACCAAAGATGGTGGATTTATACCATTAACGTGGAATCCACTATATAGCGATAAATGTCCATCAATATTGTTATATACATATACACTATAATCTCCTGTATAAATATTTGAAGGAACAGTAATATTGGCAAGAATAGAAGTATTACTTACGATATCTAAGGAATTAATATTAGCAGTAGTACTTCCTTGACTAAAACCAAAATCTATATAAGTCCCAGCCCCTTCACTAAAATGAGTATCGGCACCAGTAATAGAAACATTTAAGGTTTGTCCAGCATTTGCATTATTAGGAGTTATTGAAACTAAAGATGGTGGATTTGTACCATTAACGTGAAATCCACTATACAGCGATAAATATCCGTCAATATTGTTATATACATACACACTATAATCTCCCGTATAAGTATTTGAAGGAACAGTAATATTAGCAAGAATAGAAGTGTTACTTATAATATCTAAAGAATTAATAATAGCAGTAGTACTTCCTTGACTAAAACCAAAATCAATATAAGTCCCAGCTCCTTCACTAAAATGAGTATCGGCACCAGTAATAGTAACATTTAAGATTTGCCCAGCATTTGCATTATTGGGAGTTATTGAAACTAAAGATGGCTGTGAAATACCATTAACGTGGAATCCACTATACAGCGATAAATATCCATCAATATTGTTATATACATATACACTATAATCTCCCGTATAAGTATTTACAGGAACAGTAATATTAGCAAGAATAGAAGTATTACTTATAATATTTAAAGAATTAATCACAGCAGTATTACTTCCCTGACTAAAACCAAAATCGACATAAGTTCCACTGCCCTGAATAAAATGAGTATCGGCACCAGTAATGGTAACATTTAATGTTTGTCCGGCATTTGCATTATTGGGAGTTATTGAAACCAAATTTTGCGAAACTAAAAACACAGGCACTAAAACATAAATTAAAAATGCAATTATCTTTTTCATAATATTGAAGATTAAAGTTCGTTTGTATCTGGAATTAAGCTCTTTTTTATAAACACTTCAAAACTAATGTTTTTTATTTTAGATTCAAAGTATAATTCCACAAGTTTATCGTCAGAATTTTTAATGTCAGAAATTTTTTCAACAATATTCATATCTTTTTCCTTACTTATCAACACATCTAACCAAGAATTTAATATAACAGGCAAAAAGATTTGATATTTGGGATCAACAGAATTTATATCACATTTATCAATCGTTTCAAAAGCCTTTTCATATTCTTTCATATTATAATATACAGCACTTAAATTTAAACGTGCCTCTACAAATTCTGATGAAATAGAAAGAGCTTTAAGATAAGTTTCCTCTGCTTTTTGGTATTCGCCTAAATTTTCATAACAACTAGCAAGATTATTTAATACATGAATATTATATGGATGGATGCTATAAGCTTTTTCGAAACTTATTTTAGCCTCATCGATATTTCCCAAAGAAAAAAAAGCAACTCCTTTATACCATTCAATTGGAGCCGCCATAGGATCCATTACATAACAAGAATTAATTGTTTTATCTGCCTCTCTAAGCATTAGATTCCAATTAGCCTTATGGTGTGCCTTATACAATTTCTGTGTATGATATTCACCCGAATATCTGTTTACGCTTATAATAAAAGAAAACATTACTGGCAGGACAAATAAAATAGTCAAAAAAGGAAGCTTCACAATTGGTTTATTTAATGTTTTATCTGCAATAAAATTCTTGTAGTAATTAGCCGTTATTATAGAAATCATTAAGAGTAATAATACCTGGTGCTCAACCCTTTCGAATGGAAAATCGACCAAAGCTATTATTAAATAACCTGCAATAGCTGCCAACAAAAAAGTAAACAGCCATTTGTCCTCTCCTTTTTTTGATTTTCGCAAAAGTTTGGATAAATAAAATAAGACTATTATAAAAATAGAAACGTATGATAATATTCCAATAATTCCTTGTTCGCAGTAAACACGTAAAAAGTCATTGTGTGGTCTTTGATAAGTAGTAAGCCCATCTTTTACATTCTTAACATCAAATTTATCTAAACCATATTTAGGGAAATGAACCTGCCAGTTTCCAGCTCCTACGCCCAAAATGAGATTTTCTTCTGCCATTTGAACAGAGTTATCCCATAAAGAAAGTCTTGTAAATGCTGTATGAGTACTCGTTAAATGAGAAAGGTGCTGTTTATTCTGCAAAACAAATATGCCAGCAAATATCATTATTAGAAATGTTTCGCCAATTATTGCTTTTATAAAATACTTAACAATAATATCTTTTCTATATTTAAAAAAGAAAATAAAAAACAAAATAAAGAAAACAAAAAGTGCAGCAATAACAGCTTTGGTTTGAATTATCAAAAATAGAATTAGCATCAAAGGAAATAAAACTATTGACACTTTTTGCCATAACTTCGATAAAACAATTGAATTGAGAACAAATGGAAGTGTCAAAAACAATATTGATGACAATAAATTCTTGTTAGCAAAAGTGGCAATTATTACTTGAATATTTCCAAAGAAAGTTCCTTCAGAAAGGAAAAGTGCGAACAATTGATAAATTGTTATTACTACGACAATAACGCTAAATAAAATAATTGATTTCGTAATATGTTTTATGTCTAATTTATTTTGAATTAATAAATATGTGGTAATTAAAAAGAAAAGAACTTCTATCATTAATTTCGATAACACATAAATACTTTCAGAGATAACAATAGATTGGGAAAATGAAATTACAACACTCAATATAAAAATAAAGAGTAATAAAGGCAAAGTAAGTTTTAGAAAAGAAAATTTTGCAGGCATTTTTTTTAAATAAATCAAATAGCCGATAATTGAACCAACTAAAAAAACAAAAACAGTGAGATAGATTTGTCTTGGAACAAGAACAGGGTCTATTATATCACTGGAATATATAAAAGGCAACAAAAGAAAAAACCAAAAATATAATATATTAAATGTCTTAGGTCTATTATTACTTATTTCTGCCTTCATATCATATATAACATCCAAATTTATTGCATAATGACTAAATATTTCGTTCTTCGAGTACGTTAATAATACTAGGATTGTCAAACAACAAGTCGTATTTTGTTGTAAATAACAGATATCTCACCCTTTGTATGCACACAAAAATAGTAATAATAAGACACAAAATATAGTTATCTGTGCTATTTTTCAAAATTATTGAAAAGAAAGATAGACCAAAAATAAGGGTTTTGAAATATTATTTTAGATATATTTGGCTTTGTAAATGATAAAATATTTTGTCATGGTCTTTGCATACATCGTGCCGAAAACTTTAGGAGAGTCACAGCAAAGACACACGCAAAAAAACAAAACATCACCATTTATATTGTTTTTTTACTGCTTTACTTAGAATTTCAAAACCAATCCACCCATAAAGTTTATTCCTGCTTGCGGATAATAATACGCCCAAGTTTGCTCTAAACCTTGTTCGTACCAAATTCCACCATAAGCATTATTAGAATAATCAAGATTAAGTATGTTATTTACTAAAAATTTAACTTGAATTTCGCTAAAAAGATTTGTAGTAAACGTGTAATCTAATTGTAAGTTATTTACAAAATAAGCATCTAACATCCTGTTCTCATTTGAGGTATTATCAAAGAATTGATCGCCAACATATTTTGAAATCCAACTAATATTTAGTCCATCTAATGGTTTAAACGACACAATACCCGATGCAATAATGTTTGGTGAATATGCAATATCAGTTTCTCCTAAGTCATAAGCTTCAAAAGTTTCATTCCACGATTCATCATAAGCAGTAGCCCACGCAGTAAAATTCTTTATTTTATTTTGACTAAATGTACAATTAGCGTCTATATTTAACATCTTATACGGCTTAATTCCAGCTGAGAACTCAACCCCAGCACGATAACTCTCTGGAACATTTGTCATAATATCATAACCAACACTCGATTTATCACCTGTTGGTACCAATTGATTTTTATAATCCATATAATATAAATTAACACCAAAATTAAGATTTGATTGTTGAAAAATATATCCAAGTTCAATATCATTTAATGTTTCAGGCATTGGAGTTTTAGTAGGATCACCAGTTGCGTCTTTAAAATTAGTTCTCGATGGCTCTCGATTTGAAATTGCAAACGACGCATACGTTTTCATTTTAGAGTTTATAAAATAATAAAAACCAGCTTTAGGATTAATAAAATCAAAGGCATGAGTCTGTGCCAAGTCTTTTTGTGTTCCATTAGGCATCAAATCGTAATCTTTTCCAGCCATATCATAATTTATGTAACGATATTGAATATCTCCATAAGCGAATAAATCTTTTAAAACTTGATAATTTACTTTTGTAAAAACATTCATCGAAGTTTTGGTACCAGTGTTTCTATACCATTCAAAATCTTTTTCAACATCACCCGGATTACTCATCCAAATAATATTTCCAAAATGATTACCATCATAATAATTTGCAGCACCACCAAAACTTATTCGTAATTTATCGGATTTATAATTTGCTGATAAAGTTCCTCCATAAAAGTCATTCCCCATCATTTTTCGTTGAATAATATCAGTTTCAGAGATTACGACATCTGGAGAATTTAAAGTATCAATTCCACTAATTACGGGAAGACCATGCACAATAACATTCGGAAGACCGTATTCACCAAATACGGCATCTTCTTTGTATTGCTCATAATAACCATCTCCACGGGTGCAATGCAAACCAGCATTAATATCAATTTTATCATTAAACATGTGGGAATACAATAGTTGATAATGAGTTTGGATGTAATTATCGGTTTGATCTTTGTAATATTTTCTATTCCCTTGGTCATCAAAATATTCGCCTGCAGGATTATATGTTCTGTCAATGCTTAGCATTTCTTCAGGACATCCCCACCAGGAAATCCCAGTTCTTTGACGACCATGAATAAAGTTAGCTTTCACAAGACTTTTCTCATTTCTCCACGATGTAGAGAACATAACAGACTGATTTTTGGCAAAAGCATTCTCAACATACCCATCACTAGCAACATTAGACAGCCTTAAATCAAAAGAAAGACCATTATCAATCAATCCAGTTCCAGCAGAAACATTTTGCTTAAAAGTATTAAAACTACCACCAATTAAACTTACCTGAGCATAAGGTTTATTGCTAGGATTTCCAGTTAAAAAGTTCATACTACCACCAAAAGAAGCTGCTCCATTAGTCGAAGTTCCTACGCCTCTAGTAATTTGCACACTACTAACTGAGCTTCCAAAATCGGGCATATTAACCCAAAATATTGTTTGCGATTCTGCATCATTTAAAGGCATCCCATTTACGGTAACGTTAATACGAGTTGGATCAGTTCCACGTATTCGATAATTTGTGTAACCAATACCAGTTCCAGATTCAGAAGTTGCCACAAATGAAGGCGTTAATTCCAACATATATGGTAAATCCTGAGAAAAGTTTCTTTCTTCTAAAGCATCTGCATCAATAATTGTGTTCGCAACAGGTGCGAGATCATCGGCTCGTGTTGCAGTTACAATAATTTCTTGACTCATCATTTTAGAGATATGCAGAATAATATCTCCAAGGTTTTGATTTTTTGTTATTCTCTCAACTATAACTTCAGAATCGAGATAACCGACGAACGAAAATAATAAGACAGCCTCCTTTTGAGTTATTTCAATAGTAAACCTGCCATTTTCATTAGCACTTGTACCATTAGTCGTACCTTTTTCGACAATATTTGCACCGACAAGTGGATCTCCTTTAGCGTCAACTACCTTTCCAGTAACGACTTGACTAAAAATTTGAGTTGCAAATAAACTCAAGATTAAAATAATAAAAAATCGTTTCATAATAATTAAATATTTAATAATTAAACTTTAATTGGGATGAAACTAAACGGTATTGGATACATTCTTCTCCCTTCGTCGGCATTATCCGCATCAGGTTCAAAGGGTATGATCTCAGCCGGTTTGGCACCCCCGTCTCATTTTGAGACAATACAAAGGTACACAGTTTTTTGATGCTACAAAATTAAATGATGATATTTATAGAATAAACGATTACTTTTACTATAAAAAGTCTTTCGTCAAGGTTTTTGGGTCGCAAAAGCGGCAAAAACATATCACAATTATATTGGCACACAAATATACAAGATTTTGGTTTTAGATTAAAAATCAGCGATAATTTTTAAAAGAATAATGGTTGATTTTTCAGTAAACAATGGATATTTTTCGAGTAACTCGAAAAACAGTTTAGACGATATTTTTCGAGTAACTCGAAAAATAGTTTAAAACGAAAAAAAAGGGTAGCAAAACGAGTTCGCCACCCTTTGAAACAAACAAACTAACTATGAAACTATAAATTATTATAAAACCGAATAATAATTATACTATTTAAACTCTCCGAGTATTTTTTTAACATCTTCTGGCGCAACTCTACCAAATGTTTTATCGCCTATCATCACAACAGGAGCAAGTCCACATGCTCCCACACAACGTAAACAACTAAGAGAGAATTTGCCATCTGGAGTAGTTTCTCCAACATTAATCTTGAGTTCTTTTTTAACTTCATCAAGAACTTTTTCGGCACCTCTCACATAACAAGCTGTTCCAGTACAAATAGATATTGGATGCTGTCCTTTTGGAGTCATAGTAAAGAAACTATAAAAAGTTACTACCCCATAAACCTTAGCCAGTGATACATTAAGGTAATTAGCAATTACTTCCTGAATTTCAGCTGGAAGATACCCAAAATGTTCTTGAGTTCTATGCAATACATTAATAAGTTCACTCGGTTCGTTGTTGAAAGCCTCGCATATCTCTCTGATATCCTGACAATCTTGTTCTTTTAATTTTATATGAATACTTGACATGATTTTATCTTTTATTTTTCAATGTAAATTTTTTTCTTTTTATCAAAATACTCTGTGTGCAACAAGTGATGAGCTTTTTCACTCATCGGCTGCTCTAAGAATTCATCGTAGAGTTTGATAATCTCAGGATTTTCGTGAGATTTACGAATAGCTTTACCAACGTCTTCTCTATATATTGCAGCAGCACGAGCTTTTAGAATACTAATGTCTCCATGATGTAATGGTTGGCCACCGCCACCAATACAACCACCTGGACAAGCCATTATCTCAATTGCATGAAATTCATTTTCTCCTCTTTGAATAGATTCTAACAAACTACGAGCATGTCCAAGTCCATGGGCTATACCAATATTCAGTTTTAATCCGTCAAAATCAACAACAGCAGAACGCACACCTTCAAAACCTCTAAGTTGTTCAAATTCAACTTTTTCAAGTTTTTTACCTGTGTAAATTTCATAAGCAGTTCTACAAGCAGCTTCAATAACACCACCAGTGTTTCCAAAGATAACGCCAGCACCAGTTGATTGTCCCATAAGCTTATCAAAATCTTCGTCAGGAAGATGTTTAAAATCACCAACACTTTGTTTGATTAAGTGAGCTAATTCGCGTGTTGATATTGAGAAGTCAACATCAGGATTTCCATCAACAGCAAACTCTTCACGCTGTGATTCATATTTTTTAGCGAGACAAGGCATAACCGAAACAACAACTAAATCAGTACGTTTAACGCCTAATTTTTCAGCCATATATGTTTTTGCAATAGCACCAAACATTTGCTGAGGCGATTTAGCAGTTGAAGGTATATCTCGCATATCTGGGAAGTTGTGTTCAAAAAACTTAACCCAAGCAGGACAGCAAGACGTTAATAAAGGTAATGGTACATCTTTATCACCACCAAGGAATCTTGTAAGTCTACTAAGTAATTCTGTTCCCTCTTCCATAATAGTAAGGTCGGCAGCAAAATCTGTATCAAAAACTCTATCAAATCCTAATCTACGTAAAGCAGCAACCATTTTACCAGTAACAATAGTACCAGGTTCTAGACCGAACTCTTC
>JAQVPT010000302.1 GCA_028701945.1 Bacteroidales bacterium | reverse complement strand
GGTACCAGTTGATGGCATTATTGATGGATCAAAATAATCGAGATCAATAGTCAAATAAACCTTATCACCAAGTTTATCAATAACTTCTTGCTGCCAATCATTACGACAGGCAATATCTTCGGCATAAAAGATTTTATCATTATTGACAAAAGGTTTTTCGACAACATCCATGCTTCGTATCCCAACTTGAACTAAATTTGTGTATTTAGAAGCCCAATGCAAAGCACATGCATGATTATAAGCAGTGCCAAGATACTCTGGACGCAAGTCAGAATGGGCATCAAGCTGCAAAATTGATATTTCGTGATATTTTTCGGCCGCAGCCATAGTAGCTCCAATGCTAACTGAGTGTTCTCCACCTACCATTGTAAATATTTTACCCGAGTTAAGTACCTCTAAAGTTTTTTTCTTTACGGTTTCCACCATTTGTTCAGGAGTGAAGCTGCAATCTGGAGTTTTTTCGAGAAAAACGCCATGCTTGTACACTTCTGTATTTGACTCTAGGTCATACAACTCCATATTTTCAGAAGCAGTTAAAAAAGCCTCGGGACCTAAATCTGCTCCTTTACCCCACGTTGATGTCCCATCATAAGGAACAGGATAAAGCACAACCTTAGAGTTTTCATATTTTCCAAATTCTTCTGGAATTCCTGCATAAGTTCTTTCAGACATTTTTTTTATTTTAGATTGCAAATATAAGTTATTTATAAATGCAAATTAACTTTGGGATTAGTAAGTATAACCCAAAATTTTCAACATTGATTTATAGCTTTGTTCTCTGGAAAAAAGTTTTGTACTTACTTTGCCTTCTTCGTCTCGACTAATTATAACATGTTTTGGTGCTGGAGTAAGACAGTGCTGAATTCCCCCAAAACCACCTATTGATTCTTGATATGCTCCAGTGTTAAAAAACCCAATATACAGTTTTTCTTGTGGATCATATTCAGGCAAATAAATAGCATTTACGTGTTGTTCGCTATTATAATAATCGTCGCTATCACAAGTAACACCACCAAGAAACACTCGCTCGTATTGGCTTTGCCATTTATTTACAGGCAATAATATAAATCTCTTATTAATCGACCACGAATCGGGTAATGTTGTAATAAAGGATGAGTCTATCATATTCCATTTTTCTCGATCGTTTTGCAGTTTTTGATATACTACAGAATATATTGCTCCACCACTTTCGCCTACTGTATATGAACCAAATTCAGTATATAAATCTGGTTCTTCAATTCCAGCTTGGTCACATGCCATTTTTATCTGATTTACAATTTCTTCAGCCATATATTCATACTCATACTCAAAAGTAAGACTGTTCTTTATTGGAAATCCGCCACCGATATTAAGTGAATCAAGCTCTGGGCAAACTTTTTTGAGCTCGCAATACACACTCATACACTTATTAAGCTCATTCCAATAGTATGCTGTATCTTTTATACCTGTATTAATAAAGAAATGTAACATTTTTAAATTAACTCTCGGGTTATTTTCAATAAAATCATGATAATAACTAATTATATTTTTATAACCTATTCCTAACCTTGAAGTGTAGAACTCAAACTTTGGTTCCTCCTCAGAAGCAATACGAATTCCTACGTTAATTGAACCAGTAACCTTCTCAAGTAAATTATCTAACTCGGCATAATTATCCAAAACAGGTACAACATAATCGAATCCATCATTTATTAGATCTGCTATATTTTCAATATAAGCAGGCAACTTAAACCCATTACAAACAATATGTAAAGTCTCATCAACTAAGCCATCTTCTTTAAGCGAACGTATAATATCTATGTCAAATTGCGAACTCGTCTCGATATGCACATCGTTTTTTAGCACCTCCTCTAAAATAAATTCAAAATGCGAGCTTTTAGTACAATAGCACTGTATATACTTGCCAAGATAATTAACCTTAGTCCTTGCCACGTTAAACATCATACGGGCTTTTTTGATATTCTCGGTTATCTTGGGCAAATAAGTAAATTTCATAGGAGTTCCATACTGCTTAACTATGTCCATAAGCGGGATGCCATAATAATACAATTCACCATCTTCCACCTCGAACTCCTCAGTTGGAAACTCAAATGACTGCTCAATTAGGTCTTGATACTTTACCTTCATTATTCAAATTTAAGTTAGTTACTTTAATAATTTTGTGCAAACTTAAATCATTTTATTCAGATAGACAATGTTTTTTTAAGTAAATTTGAGACAAAGCTTGGTTACTGTATAAGATACTGAGTTGTGTTTTAAAATCTGTCCAATGCAGACTTAGTCACAACAACATACCACAATGATGTAACATCAATATAATTCAAGCAACAATACAGTGCCAATAACGAACGACATAAAATAAGGATAAAAAAAATAGACATATAAACTTAGATATATAAATTATCTGAGTACATGACAAAAATTATTAATCAATTATAAACTTAAGCACTTATTAACAATTCATCATTAATAAGCAATGCTAAAAACTTTGCATAAAACTCTGATATTCAGTGCATTAAGTGTTTTTTATGTTTTTGATTATAACCCTAAAGGAGTAAGAGTGAAATAAAACTTTTGCTCACAAGTATTGGTTTTCGAGTAACTCGAAAACCAGACTGTGGTCTAACTCGAAAACCAGACTGTAGTCTAACTCGAAAACCAAGTTGTAGCAGTAACGAGAAAAGGAGATTGTAAAATATAAAACAAAAATAGATATTGTTAAATTTTTGTCATGTACTTAGGTGCAGTTGTTTCAATTCAAGTTGTTTATGCCCTACGGGCAAAGTTTTCTTAGGCGTATGTTTTTTTATTTACATATATGTCCTACGGACAAAAAAAACAGTTTGCAAATCTAAAACTTTAGCATACAATTTTTGTCTTGTAGTTCATAGAACTTCAATGTCAATAAACAACAACAATTAACTCCGTATTTTGTCCGGCTAAATTATATAAAAACAATTGACAACTAAAGAAGCAGTTACATTACTTTTGATTGGATATACACCTTTGTAAAAACACTTTTAGTGTATAACGGAAAATCGGCACGTTGAACCCAATCGTAATATGAGGGGTCTTTTTTAAGGACTGCGATTAGTTTTTGACCTTTATATTTACCAAAATTAACAAGAATATTGTTTTCCTCATCATAAACTAAACGTCCTGCAAAGTCTGCATTTTTATTATGAGAAGAGAACTCGGCAATTTGCTCTATTGAACTACCAAGATCATCATATTTTGTTAATTGAGACTTAAAGACTTCATAAGTTGCTCGAGTATCAGCTTCGGCTGCATGAGCATTTTTTAGATCTTTATCGCAATAAAACTTATACGCTGCTTCAAGATTACGGGGTTCTTTTTTCATAAAGATTACCATAACATCTATAAATTTACGATTCTTCAAATCTATATCCGTATCGCAACGGAAAAATTCCTCTGCCAGCATAGGGACATCGAATTTATTAGAATTAAATCCGCCAATATCGGAATCTTCAATTATGCTTACAAGTTCTTTTGCTATCATTTTAAAAGTAGGAGCATCTTTTACATCATCATTAGTAATACCATGAATTGACGTAGATTCTTCACTTATAGGCATTTCTGGGTTAACTCGATATGTTTTAACGGTCTCATTACCATTAGGTAAGACTTTAAGTAAAGAAATTTCCACAATGCGATCTTTAGAAATGTTTATACCTGTTGTTTCAAGATCAAAAAATACAATTGGTTTACGGATATCAAGTTTCATGAAAATAGTTTTTAATAAAAAAGGGGCTAAAGCCCCAAATATAATTTGTAATTTATAATTAGTTATTAATCATCATTGGCATTAAAAGCATT
>JAQVPT010000301.1 GCA_028701945.1 Bacteroidales bacterium | reverse complement strand
GTTTCAATCCAGTAAAAATAGCTGTTGTAAGAGATTCAGACCGTGCAGCACCACAAGGAACAGGAACTCTAAAAGTAGGCGGTAACTATGCTGCAAGTTTATATGGAGTTGACAAAGCTCATGCTGATGGATATGGTGCTCCAATGTATCTTGATGCAAAAGAGAAAAAGTATATCGACGAGATTGGTGCAGCAAACTTCTTCGCCATCAAAGACAAGACTTACATTACACCAAAATCACCATCAATATTACCATCAATCACAAATAAAAGTCTCTTAGAATTAGCTGAATTTCTTGGTTACAAAACCGAAAGACGCCCAGTTGCTTTTACTGAGTTAAGCTCATTCGAAGAAGTTGGTGCTTGTGGTACCGCAGCGATTATTTCACCAATTGGCGAAATTAAAGACCTCGATACAGGTGAAACTTACACTTATTGTAAAGACGGTAAAGCAGGCCCTGTTTCAACTAAATTATACGAAACTTTAGTAGGAATACAATTTGGCGATATAGAGGATACATTTGACTGGGTTACCGTATTAGATATATAGTGTCTACAAGAGAACTCCGATAACTGCGTTACGCTCATTCTGAAAACAGTCGTTTACAAAAGTAAACTCCTTGATTTTCATAATTCGCAAGCCTTGTTCTCGAAATTTTCTTATCAGACACTTGAGCAAAAAATTAGTTTTCTTGCAAAACTATATAAAATAAGATATATCTAATAAAACATAAAAGTTGGGGATTAATAAATTACCACACCTATAGTGCGTAAATTTGTTAACCCCTTTTTCAATAAATGATAGTTCGTAAGATCAAATAATACCAATTAAATTACAAAATGCCCTCTTGGATGTCGTAATTAAATTGGTATAAACTTGATAAAGGTTTTGGCGTGTAAATTTGTTCGCTTTTGCGAAAACAAATTTCATGACAAAACTGATACTGAAATTTAACGAACTATATAATCCCAGAAAAAAACAACTTTTTCTCAAATATCTGCAAAAAAAATAGTTCTAACAGAGCTAAGCTCGTAAACTCGGTTCTTGCGGACACTAAATAACAAAAAGCAAAACGCTCGTATTAAGTTTAATACGAGCGTTTTACTTTGAAATTGTGCCCAGAACAAGACTCGAACTTGCACATCCATAAGGACACCAGCCCCTCAAGCTGGCGCGTCTACCAATTTCGCCATCTGGGCGTTTTAAGAACTGCAAAAATAATATTTTTTTTAATGATTTTCTATTATTTGTTTATTATTCGCAAAAAATCCTATTAAAACACTAGAATAAAAATCAGCACATGCATAAAGAACATTTCTTTTAACATTAACACGCTATTAGAATCATTTTTTTACTTTTGTAAAAAACATATTAGTTATGACACTATTATCTATTGTTTGGGATATTGACCCAGTAATGTTTTATATGGGAGACAGAGGAATTCGTTGGTATGGCTTTTTATTAGCTATGGGTTTCTTATTAGGCTATTTAATTATTTCTCGCGTAATGCGTAAAGAAGGTAACAAACAAGAAAAAATTGACAAACTTGCAATATATGTAATACTAGGAGTCGTTATTGGGCTCCGATTAGGACATTGCTTATTTTACAATCCAGGATATTACCTTTCAAACCCAATCGAAATACTCAAAGTTTGGGAAGGAGGGCTTGCTAGTCATGGCGGTGCAGCAGGTATTTTACTCGCTACCTGGCTTTATTCCCGAAGATTTAAAATGAGCTATCTCGGAATACTTGATAGAATAGCACTAATAATACCACTTGCTGGAGGAATGGTTAGACTTGGTAATCTTGCCAATTCAGAAATATTTGGCGTATCAACTTCTTTGCCATGGGGATTTAAATTTTTGCGTAATCGTGGAGATCTTCAACCTGCAATTGACGCTGCCACAGCCACAGGAAACTGCGACATTATGGACATGACATGCCTTACAGAATATTGGACAGTAAGACACCCGACTCAACTCTATGAGGCTATTTTCTATTTTATCATGTTCATCGTATTCTTCATTGTATTCAAAAAATTTATAAACAATTGGAAAGAAGGTACTTTTCTCGGATGGTTCGTTTTTATTCTTTTCGTATTTAGATATATTATCGAATTTACAAAAGTTGATCAAATAGAGTTCTCAGGCTGGACAGAAGCAATTCGCATGGGACAACTCCTTTCAATACCATTTATATTACTGGGCTTATTTCTTATGGGCAGAGGTTATGGCTGGTTTAAAAAGAAATCAAAAACAGATAAATAATAAACAAATATGGAAAACTTCACTTTTTACAATCCTGTCAGGATACATTTTGGCAAAAATCAAGTCGTAAAATTGAAAGATGAGTTAAAAAACTATAACAATATTCTTTTTACCTACGGAAAAGGGAGCATTAAGAAAAATGGTGTTTATAATCGTGTTTCTGAAATACTATCGGACAAAAACATTATTGAATTTGGTGGTATAGGAGCTAATCCCGAATATGAAACACTAATGAAAGCAGTAGAGATAGGTAAAAAAAATAAGGTTGATTTCATTCTAGCCGTTGGTGGAGGATCAGTTATAGATGGATCAAAATTTATAGCTGCGGCAATTAATTATCAAGGAGACGATCCATGGAACATGCTTTCAAAATATGAAAAATTCAGCTCGGCAATAAAAATAGGCAGTGTACTTACGCTTCCTGCAACCGGATCAGAAATGAATGGAGGAGCAGTAATCACAAGAATATCTTCAAAGGAAAAACTAGCTTTTGGAAGCCATATTTTAATGCCTGTTTTTTCAATTCTAGAACCAGAAGTAATGTACAGTCTGCCCGACACTCAAATCAGTAATGGAATTATAGATGCTTTTGTACATATAATTGAGCAATACATTACATATCCAGTCAATGCAGCAGTTCAAGATGCCTATTCGGCTGCTCTTTTAAAAGTACTGATAAACGAAGGTCCAAAAGTTCTTGAAAACCGCTTATATTATGACTCAAATGCTAATCTTATGTGGGCTGCAACAATGGCTCTCAACGGGCTTCTTGCAGCTGGAGTTCCAGAAGATTGGACTACTCACATTATTGGACACGAAATTACAGCACTTTATGGTATCGACCACGCTCAAACTCTCGCCATTGTGTTACCAGGCGTTTTATCAGCAATGAAAGAAGAAAAATCTGAAAAACTTTTACACTTTGCACAAAACGTTTGGAATATAAATATTAAAGATGATAACACTGCTATTGATACGGCAATTAACAAAACTGAAGAGTTCTTTCATAGTCTTGGAATTAAAACAAAACTATCAGATTATAATATCCCAAATTGTGCTATTAGCGAGATTTGTGCTAAACTCGAAAAGCAAAACTTCATAAAATTAGGTGAAAACAAAAACATAAATCCTGAAATTGTTAAGAAAATATTAGAACACCAAAAATAATTTGCTAATAATAATGAAATTTATATTAGTTTTGATGTAATTTGTTAAACCTAAAAACTTATAAGATGAAAAAATTAGCTCTAATCACCATTTTAGCAGCCATAGCAGGATTAATTATGGCTCAACAAACTACTCGTACCCTTACTTGGGACGAATTAGAAAGAGAATATCGCGAATATGTACCAACATCTTACACAGGAGAAAGTCCGGCACCAGTTGTATTTTGTCTCCATGGTCTTGGTGATAATATGGAAAACTTTAATGGTGCTGGATTCAATTATGTTGCTGACCAAAGAGGTTGGATAGTAATTACTCCCCAAGCTTTGATGGCAACAGTTACAGGAGCTGGGGAAATTGGTACGGCATGGAATTCTGGAGCAGGTGCCGAAAATGTTTTTGGCATTATGGATATTATCTTAAACGACACTGTTGATG
>JAQVPT010000050.1 GCA_028701945.1 Bacteroidales bacterium | reverse complement strand
TTATTAAGCGATGCTTTAGGGATAAAACTTATATGTACTTTTAATACTAATATTTCAAAAATTGATAAAGCTTTAGTGCGAAAAGGAAGAATGCTCACACGCTATGAATTTAAAGAATTAACAATTGACAAAGCAAGTGTATTATCCGAAAAATTTGATTTAAAATACGATGGTAAAAACCCAATAAGCATTGGGGATTTATTTAACGTTGAAGGAAATAATAATGCAATAATTAAATTTACAAAAGTGGGATTTAAATGATAGTGATACTGTGAGGATGTTTAAACTTTATAAGGTGTCAAAAACAATTATTTCACAACCATTCCGGCAGCGACAGTTTCGTTAGTCGCTTCATCAATTAAGATAATACTTCCCGAAACGTGATTTAGCTTATAGTCATCAATAAAAACAGGTGATGCGACTTTAATCGTAACATTTGCAATATCATTCATTTTTATTTCTTTCTTGTCGGCATCTTCTTCAAGGGTATTGATATTTAGTTTGGTATTAACCGCAGATAAAACACTTTTAACCTCGTTTGTTGAATGACGAAGAATATATTTACTCTTTATCTGAAGCGATTTTTCGTTAAACCAGCAAAGCATCACATTAAACTCTTTTGCAAGTTCGGGCAAATTATCTGAGGGGACAATCATATTGCCGCGAGAAATATCAATATCATCTTCGAGACAAATAGTAATCGAATCGCCAGATTTAGCATCATAACGTTCGTTTCCAAAATCCTCTATACTTTTAATTTTGCTTGTAAGCATCGAAGGCAACACAGTAACTTTATCGCCAACAAATATTTTGCCACCTGCAAGTCGACCAGCATATCCTCTAAAGTCATGATATTTATCAGATTGAGGCCTAATCACATATTGAACAGGGAAACGGACATATTTACTATTATAATCATCGGCAATTCTAACAGTTTCCAATAAATGAAGAAGAGTGCTACCATTAAACCAATTAAGATTTTCTGATTTATCAACAACATTATCGCCAAATTTTGCACTGATTGGAATAATATGAATATTTTTTGCTCCGACTTTTTTTGATAGTTTTATTACCTCAGCTTTTATCTCATCAAAACGTGCTTGCGAAAAATCCACAAGATCCATTTTATTGACACAAAAAATAATATGTTTCATATCAAGCAATGATGCAATAAAAGTATGTCTTATAGACTGCTCAATTACACCATTACGTGCATCAATAAGAATTACCGCCACATCGGCAGTAGATGCTCCTGTAACCATATTTCGAGTATATTGAATATGTCCGGGAGTATCGGCAATAATAAATTTACGATTAGGCGTAGAAAAATATCTGTAAGCGACATCTATTGTAATTCCTTGTTCTCTTTCGGCACGTAAACCGTCTGTCAAAAGCGAAAGATCAACCTCAACGTTTCCTTTTCTTTTTGATGTTTCGGTAATATTTTCAAGCTGATCTTCAAAAATTGATTTACTGTCGTATAATAATCTTCCAATAAGTGTACTTTTACCATCGTCAACACTACCGGCAGTAGTAAATCTCAATAATCCTATTTCAGGTTTGTTATCCATTTTTTATCTTTTTTATCACTAAATTCAAACTTCAGTTCACTTTAAATACACTTCGAATAAGGTCTCAGCGCACCGCTTTACTTACTAGAAATATCCTTCTTTTTTTCGGTCTTCCATAGCAGCCTCGCTCCTCTTGTCATCAGCACGTCCACCGCGTTCAGTTATTCGTGATGCAGCAATTTCTGTAACTATTTCGTTGAGTGTATTTGCTGTTGAAAGAGTAACACCAGTACAAGTAATATCACCAATTGTACGACATCGCACATCAAGTTCTTGTACTTCTTCGGTAGGTTTTAGCTCCATAAACGGAGCCCACGCCAACCAAGTTCCATCACGTTCAAAAACCTTACGTTTATGTGTATAATACAAACTTGGAAGTTTAATATTTTCGTGCATGATATATTGCCAAACATCGAGTTCTGTCCAGTTACTAATTGGAAACGCTCTAAAATGTTCGCCCATATTTTTTCGTCCGTTAAAGATATTCCATAATTCTGGACGTTGATTTTTAGGATCCCATTGTCCAAAATCATCACGATGTGAAAAGAAACGCTCTTTTGCACGTGCTTTTTCCTCGTCCCGTCTGCCACCACCAATTGCACAATCAAGTTTTTCGTCCTCAATAGCATCAAGAAGCGTTACAGTTTGAAGTTTATTCCGACTAGCGTTTACACCTTTTTCCTCAGTAGCTTTACCTTGGTTAATAGAATCTTGAACATACTTTACAATTAGCTCACAGCCAAATTCTTTAGCGAGATTATCACGAAATTCAATTGTTTCGTCAAAATTATGACCAGTGTCGATGTGCATTAAAGGGAAAGGTATTTTTGCAGGCCAAAACGCCTTACGTGCAAGATGTACCAATACTATAGAATCTTTACCACCCGAAAACAACAAAGCAGGTTTTTCAAACTGTGCAGCGATTTCACGCATTATAAAAATTGCTTCATCTTCTAACAGTTTTAAATGATTTGTGTTAATTTTAAAATCACTCATTATTTAATATTATATTATAAATTATTTACCATTTGTGTGTAATCCGCACTCTTTTCCTGAATTTTGTTCCCACCACCACCTGCCAGCTCTAAAGTCCTCTCCAGGTTTGATAGCCCTTGTGCAAGGTTCGCATCCAACACTAACAAAACCTTTATGGTGCAAACTATTATAAGGAACATTTTTTTCTTTCAGATATTTCATCACCTCATCCAAAGACCAATCAAAAAGCGGATTCATTTTAAGCATATTATAAGCTTTATCTTCTTCAATCATTTCCATTTGAGTTCGTCCCGAAGATTGCTCTGCTCTAATTCCAGTAATCCAACATTCCATACCAGATATTGCACGCTTTAAAGGTTCTACTTTTCGGATGTTACAGCATTCTTTACGGTTCTCAATAGACTCGTAAAAGCTTAGAGGTCCTTTGTCAGAAAGCAATTTCTCCACCGCTTCTGTTTGAGGAAAATAAACCTTAATATTCTGATTATATTTTGCCAAAGTTGAGTTGAATACTTTATAAGTTTCCTCAAAAAGACGTCCAGTATCAAGGCTCACGACATTAACATTAATATTATTATCGAATATCATATCGGTAATTACCTGATCTTCGACTCCAAAACTCGTTGTAAACACAGCTTTGTTTGGAAAAGCATTTGCAATAAACCTAATTTTCTCAACCAGTTCTAATTTCTCTATTTTATTTAAAAGTTTAGTTTTATCCATAATCTTTTTTTAATCTGCCGATGAATTCAGCGAAATTAACATTTTCCTTACAACTCTACGGCGAATCATGTTATAATGCCTCACATAAACGCGCATTTTCCCCCACCGAACAACATTCCACGCTCTTTCGTGAAAAAAGTATAATACCATTTTTATGCCCGACTCGGCTAGAGCGACACCAGTAGCTTTTTCGGTAGCCTGCGGATCATCTTGGAAAAACCAATATGCTAACAAAAATGTAGTTATAGAAGCAATAACACGCCATGTTATAGTTTTAAGAATACTTTTAATAGGTCTTTCCCTAACCTCTACTGACTCTTTTATCTTTTTGGCGTTTTTCGTCATCTAAATTAATTTAGATTACAAAAGAACAAAAAGGTATGCAAATACCAATTAGATAAAATACTGATTTTAATGGGTATAAATACTAAGAAATTTTTAAAGTAACTTTATGTTAGAAAAATGGCTATTCCAATTAACACTGAAATAGCCACTCCACATTTGACATTATGTTTCTACATCAACCTCTATTCTAATATTTTGACCTTAAAAATAAAGTCGCAGTTTGAATGTTGAAAAAGATACAACTGTGGCATTATGTATTCTTGTTGTAAATCTTTAATATTTTTCTCTGACAAGAGGACGAGGTGTAACTTGTCTGTAAGCAATAAGGAATTCTTTAATTAGTGTTTTATATTTCTCTAATTGAGGAGAATCTATCGATGTAGAAATATCTAATTTTATTAGTGGGATGGCAAAATTATTTATTGTTACAAAACTACAGTCTCCGGTTTCCCCTTTAGGTAGCTGATAATATGATTTTAGGTTCTCATACGACTCATTGTCTAAAACAATAATTAATAAAGGTTGAATTATTTCAATTTCACGTTCCAAATTTTTTGCACAGTTTGAGAATCTTGCATTTATTGGAGTTGTAGTTTCAACACCATTTTTTTCTTTACATTTAATACAATTAGTTAAATACCAGTCGTCAACTGCTATGTCTAAACTACTACAAATATTTTGAATGTGATCAATATTACTCTGTGAATATTCTATATTTCGCAACAAAATAACTCTAGGGTTTTCTCCTTTACTACGGCAATAAAAACTATCTAGCTCAAATACACATTTTTTTGGATTACAAATATCACATGCATAAAATAATGCTACAAACCATTCTTCTAAACTCATCGCTACCGAAGCTTCGGTTTCGTTATCGGAAAGAATTAGCTTTGCATAACCATTTTCGAGGTCACAAACCTCAAGGTCATAACTTATACACGGAATAAATTCGATTGGTTGCAAATTCGGATAATCTTTAAAAGAAATATTGTCAAACCTCACTAATTTGTGTAGAGTCTCAGGATTAAGCTGGCTAATGTTTAGAGTATTTTCAGGGTTTGAAATTCTTTTATAAGGCAATCGTGACCATTCTTGGCTCATATACTCATAGCCTCCAAGATAAATCATATCCAAACCTTCGATATTAAAACGAGGGTCGTAAGGAAAGGATAAATCTGTCATCACACAAGATTTTATTTTACCAGCTTTAAGTACAGATATAAATATCTCCTCGAAATCATATACACCAGAAATATAGTATAATTTTTGATCCTCCGAAACTAATATTGCAAATTCATAGTCATCGTTTGCAAGCGACTCTTCAAACATCAAATCCTGCCATTCTACCTTATCATTTAATACAATAAATCCTTCAAAATAGAAATAATCTTCTTCTGCATTTTTTACTAATTTCTCAACATTTTCCTCCTTGCATTTAGACAATATATCATTAACAAGACTTTCATTAATTACTAACTTATGAAGTCCTTTGCTAATTTTACAAGTATGTTCTTTAATAAAATCCTTCCAATTACCTTCTAAATCAAACTGTATTGGCATTGTGGCAGATTGTCCTGTCTCAAAAAATCCAATATTTCCATCTTTATCAACAGCAAACCACTGTGAATCCATACTATGTCCAGCAGGAAAGTCTAAGTCTTTTTTTAGTAACATGGAGCAAATGTTTTAATATTTTGTAAAGCATTTATTAAACCGCTATAATCTAAACTTGTCATAGTCTCTTTACTTTTACTGTATGAGCAATAATTTACTTTTTTATCGTATGATACAGAGCAAAACCTTGCACTTGGCTTACACTCGGTAAGGCAAAAAGTTGATTGAAATTGTTCTGTCCCTGCAACTTCTGCCAATTGTTTAGTGCTTGGTGCATATTTGCCTTTTATTGGAATAAAAATTATCTGATTTGACAAAATCCCATTACGATAAAGCCACATCGAAGCATACTTTGCACTTTCAATTTGCTGATTTGACACCAAAAAATTAAGCCCCGCTTTAATTCCGAATTTTGCAATTTTTCTTACCAAAAACAAGCTACGTCTAAGCTCTTCTTTGTCTGACGGATTATGAATACTCACATGTATTTTGTTGGGTTTATGACTAATTAATTTGTCAAATATTTTTTTGTCTATTAGTGGAAGTCCGTTCGAGGTAATACTAACAAAAAGATGAGGTGTTAGTGCAGAAATCACTTCAAATATACCTGCATACTCGAATGGTTCTCCACCACCAAGTGAAAAAGCTTTTACCCCATTTGCCGCACAATCAAGAGCAAAAGAGATGACCTCGTTTGGCTGCCACTGTGCAACTCCTTTGGCATTACTTTGATTGTAGCAAAATGTACATGCTTTACTGCAATAGTTACTTAAGTCTATTGATACTAATTCAAGTTGCATTTTCAATAATTCGTTATCTTAATTCAATTCTATTTTTTTCAACTCAGAAAGAAACAATTTCGTTGAAACTATAATAATACAAATATATTCAATAATCAAATTCAAAACTAATTTTTCTATATACAAACTTTATTAAAAAAAGAAAAAACGACTAAAGTAGTAAGCATAGTAAGAGAAAAAAATCTACTTATGACAGACTTATCAGACTGATTATCAGAGCATTAAACTGTGCGTAGTGAGGTAGTAGGCGAATTTTGAAAAAAAGTTTTTTTACGGAGAATTTTTGAAATGGATTTATATTAAAATTTAAAATTTCTAAATTTCTATTGTGGCACAATCTAGAAACACAAAACACATTTAAGTATATATTTTTATAATAATATTTTATTTGGCTTTGTTGAGATATTTAGTAATTTTGGAAATCAAATTAAATAATACAAAAACATATTTTGAAATCTCAAAATGGCAAAAGATACTGAACAGACTTTAGAAAAAACACTGTGGCAGCTGCAGATAAACTCCGTAGCAATATGGATGCGGCAGAATATAAGCATGTTGTATTGGAGTTGATGTTTTTAAAGTACATATCTGATTCTTTCAAAGAATTGTATGAGAAACTATCTATTGAAGAATATTCAGATGCAGAAGATAAAGATGAGTATCTTGCTGAAAACATTTTCTATGTACCAGTTATAGCTCGTTGGGATTATTTGCAACACGAAAGAGCTAAGCAACCAACTATAGGCAAGGACATTGATGATGCAATGGATGCAATAGAGAAAGAAAATGCCACACTAAAAGGAGTTCTTCCTAAAGATTATGCACGACCTTCTCGTGACAAAAAAAGATTAGGAGAGCTTGTTGACTTAATAGGCAATATTGGTTTTAGAGAAGCTGGACATAAAAGTAAGGATTTATTAGGCAGAGTATATGAATACTTTCTTGGTCAGTTTGCTGATGCCGAAGGGAAAAAAGGAGGACAGTTTTATACTCCCGAAAGCATTGTTAGATTATTGGTCGAAATGCTTGAACCATATAGTGGACGTATTTATTAACCCGACAGTTTCTTACCGTTATTTTATGAAGCAGCATATTGAATATCTTCATGTTTAAAATATTTCTTCACTCTGTCTTGATTTGACTGTAGCATTACCATATGATCCTCAACGGTATTCCTTAATTGCTCTTCATTTCTTGGAGATGGCTTTATAGACATACCATATTTCAAATCGCAATTAAGATATTCATCAGGATTTTTCTCTGGAGAATAGGATGGTAAGTGAAAAATTTCAATTTTAGATTTGTTTTTTTCTACCCATTCTTTAACAAGATTGCTATGATGAACTCTGAGATTATCTAAAATTAAAAACACTTTTCTTGGTTTATTTTTAATGAGTTGCATCATAAATTCAATTAATCGATCTGCATTCATACTGCCTGAATAAATCATAAATTCAACAAAACCTTGGTTGGTTACAGTGGAAATCATATTCACAGAGAAACGTTTTGACATACTTAGTTTTACAGGCGTCTTTCCCTTAGGAGCATAAGAGCGACCATGTTGGTTACTGTTTCTAACTCCTGTTTCATCGCCCCAATGAATTACTGCGTCTTCTTTTTTTGCTCGTTCCTTAATGGCTGGATACTCCTGATCCAACCATAATTGAACTTTTTTTGAGCATTGTTCATACGCTCTCTTCTTCGGCTTTTGTGGGCTAAACCCCCAAGATCTTAAATAATCACCCATAGTGCTAATTGCCAATATGATTCCAAACTCCCTTTCCACAAGTTCCTTAACAGCTTTCCTTGTCCATAGAGCATAAGAAAGCTTCAACTGATCTGGCATAGTATCAGTTATCATTTTTTGAATCTTCTTTTCTATCTTGACAGTTAAAAGCTTTCTATCTTCCGACTTAACCCCTCTGGTTTTATCTTTTAACCCTTTCAAACCCTCTGTCTTGTATGCCTTTACCCAATCTCCCACAGTATTAGTTCGAACTCCAAAAAGTGTAGCTATATCTTTCTGCTTTTTTCCCGATTTTATCAAGTTAATTGCTCGCAGACGAAAGCAATATCTTTGTTCACTTGATAATTTTCTAAAATCCATTTTATCCATGACGCAAAGATACAAAATATATTTTACAAATAGCGGTATATTAGTGTTGGGTTAATAACTTGGAGCATAGTTTCAAGTTAATTACTGGTTGTTTTTAAAGAACGAAGGTGTAACACCAGCAAATTTTTTGAAAGAAGTGTTAAAAGTTGCTTTAGAATGGAATCCTGCTTCGCTCGCAATTGCTTCGATTGCGTAGTTGAAGAACTCGGAGTTTATTAATAACTTTCTTGCTTTATGAACACTAAATTCGTTTATATAATTATTAAAATTCATTGCAAACGTTTCATTTATTAGTTGCGAAAGATAATTTCTATTTGTGTTAAGCATTTCTGCAACATCTTCAATACATAATTGTCGGTTAATAAAAATCTCATCTTCCTGCATTAAAATTAGTGATTCTTGCTGACACTATTTTACCACCACTTCATCAACAAAAACCCAGGAGCCGCCACCTGCAGATGGATGCCAATCAAAGAGATGTATCGTTCCTTCAATTTCAAACTTCACATATCTGTAATTTTTGGGAGAAGGATTAAAAATAAAAGTTCTGTTCACTTTTGCATCTTGTTGATTACCTGTAACAATTATCTTTTCGATAAAATTGTAGTTTTTTCCGTCTGAAGAAACAAAGCAACTAACAGATTTTGGATGCAGTATCCAACTTTTGGGGTCATACAAAGTGGATATTTCTATTGTATCTGCATTTGTTGGTTCATCAAGGTCAATAATTAGATTAAAATCTTGTGATTCCCAACCAAGCCAATGGACTTTATAGTCGTTTGCCCCGCGAACACCGTTTGTAAGATAATCAAGCTCACCATTGCTGTATTTTGATGATGGTAATGGTTTAGCAATCACTTTTTTCCTAAATGCAATGTTTTCTTTTACTTGAACATCGATAAAACGTTTACTTGCTGTGTAATATTCTTCGCATGTTAGTCCCGACTCGTTAATATTTTCACAATTTGATTTGCGTGCGGTAGAAATAAAATCTTCAAGCATTTCGGTCATATCTTTTACAGGAACAAATTCACCGTTTTGCTCAGTGTACCAACCTCGTGTCCCAAACATATCACTTTTACCAATCTCCATAATCGCATATTGTAATGACATTCGCGCCGTTTTTACATGGAGTAGAAAAATTTCTTGATTGTTTACTTCATTTTCAGCATCATCAAAATATTGATTGTAATTTTCGATGTTTTTTGCCGACAGAAAGGTTTTGCTATAATTTGTTGGCGGTCCGTAGATATCTAACCATTCACCTGTTTTTAAAATCTCATTTTGTAAATGATAAATATATTTTCTGATATAAGGTCCAGCAGCACCATAATAACCATCAGTGAACTCTTCGATGATTTTTTCAACATCAACATCAGGATTCCAAAGTAATTTTGAAAGAATATATGATTTTAACTCTGAAAATTCATGCCCAGTTGCTGTATTTGTTTGCTGAAAATGCTCGTGTACATTATTATCAACAAAAAGTTTAATGTTGTCTTGCAGTACATGCAGATTTGGAAATGGGGAATATGAATGAGCAAAATCAACAGTATAATCCCACAAATAGATATGATTGCAGATTTTCCCCCAATCTTCGATATCTTTTAGAAAGGATGCACTTTGCCTATCTTTAGAAATAGGAAGACTTCGGTTCAGCTCTATGGTACAAAGCATTACCTGTACATTGTTACGTGGTTTTATTTTGCTTGGTGCTTGCCGGCTATATTGGTAAGCAAGAGTAGAAATAATTTTGTTAGGAAATTCTTTAGCTATTTCGTTAACAAACTTTATTATTGGTCCTGCGGCACTACCTTCTTCTTCGATTACTTTTTTACATTTATCACATTGGCAATATGAAAAGTTATCATCTTGACTTACAGACCAAACAAGCTTATCCGGTTGCAAACTCATCTCCTCACGAAGTTTGTCTTTTACAATCTGAAGTACATCAGGATTTGATAAACAAAGCTGATCAATAATACGTTTGCCGTTCATATAAGCAAAATATTCAGGGCGTGTGTCAAAATACTCTTGCCACGGAATTAATTTGTGAAAAGTGTGGACATAATAATTCTCTGCAAACATATCATCAATGTTATGTAGTCTGTGGAAATCCTTATAATTTAAGTCTTTTACAAATTTACCATGAACATTTCGGTAAGTGTTTGGCGATGAATCGCTGATATCAAGTTTTGGAAGACTTATATTCTTGGTTTTTGGGATAATTACAAAATCGGGGCTGTAATATTTTATGCCCAACTGATTTTCAAGCAATTCGCTAACAGCATAAATACATCCACGACCATTTCCACCTTCGATTATTATGTTTTTGCCTTCAGATTTTATTTTAAATGCATCATCTTTTTTTATTTCCTCTGATTTGCTAATTAATATATAGTTAGAAGGATAAGGTTCAGAACAATTCTTTATTTCGATAATACAATTTGACATTTCTTTAACATGCTCAGATAAAAACTCAGCAGCTCTAATTTCTTCGGGCGAAGCATCCATTGGAATACATATAGTATAATCCGTTTTTCCGTTTTTAACTATGTCAGTATTATTACTTGAATTATTGCTGCATGAGAAAAAGATGACTAGCAAAGGAAAATAAAAAATAAGATTTTTCATATTTATGTTGTAATGTCTTTGTAAATAATAATTCTTGACTTTGCAATAATAAGAAAAAATATTTATTTATTCGAATACAGTCGCCTAATCTGACACAATGCAAGGCAGTTGAGAAGCGTAGTCAAAACCCCGCTACATCATCTGTTACACTAACTCAATTTCTTTAAAATAAAATTCATGCTCTTTATTATGATTATCGCTAATCACTATATGCCCAGTTTTTCTTACATCTATAATTTTTGCAGTAAATATTTGTCCATTTATTTTAAATGATGATTCAACATTTAACCGGTATAAATTTTCCAAATATTTTGTTTTAATTTCACTAAAATCTAATCTTTTATACTTTGTAATTTTGTTAGAAATTATTTCTGATATTGCTCTTATTTCGTCATCAATATTATAATCAGTATCCGTTAAATTTTTTAGAGAGACAGGATTTGAAATTTCTTTCGGAAAATCAACTTGATTCAAATTTAATCCAACACCAATAACAGAAGACTTAATAATATCACCGTATAAACTATTTTCAACTAGTATTCCAGCAATCTTATTATTGTTTACGTAAATATCATTTGGCCACTTAATTTCAGCCGTAACACCACTTAAAAATAGATAATCACATATCGCAAGCGAAATTATCATATTCAAACAAAAATGATTCTCTACATTAATTTCTGGAAAAATAATAAGTGAAAAAAGTAAATTTTTATTTTCTTCTGAATGCCATTTATTTTGAGCTAATCCTCTCCCATTTGTTTGAAAAGAAGCATAAACAACAGTTTCATCATTTAAGTTTTTATTACTTAAAAGTTCTGATGCAAAAATATTTGTAGATTTTATTATGTTTTTTTTAACAAATTTCATTTTTTAATGATATTTATTTATGTTTTTAACATCGTTAAGCTAATTATTTCAATTAAAACTCAAAATTGCAAAAAATTTCAACAAAATCTGCTTGAGCTAAATTTACTTTTAAATTTATTCCCGTAGAAAAAGCAAATTTATTCAAATTTATAACATAATATCGTAATCCAAGTTTATTGCTATTGATGGATTTTAAAACTTCTTTAGCAGTAAATTTGTCGCCATATATTGTAATCATGTATCTATAAAAAGGCTTATAAATATCTAGTCCTAATTCAGTATAAAAAGAAAAATTTCCAAATAAAAATTCATGTGCTCCAAATATCCCAAAAGTAGTACTCTGTAAAAAAGGATTATCATTTTTTAATTCTTGATAAATTATAAACTTCTCAAAACTATCATACTTTGTAAAATTAAATCCTAAACTGTATTTATGAATTGGCGATGTCCGTTTTGTAAAACCTAACGCTAAATTATAAACTTTGTAATTAGGACCATTTTCAGGTTTTGTTGATGAACCATACTCGTGCATACCAAGAGCAGCGTTTACAAAGAAATGCCATTTATCTTTAAATAAAACATAATTATTATAGTCAATATCTTTTTGCGAATCATCATATCTATATTTATAAAAAATATTCACTGCAGGTAAATTCATACCAATATTTGGTAATTTTACATGTCCATTCGAAAAATGTAATGCACCAACAGATAATCCTAAATAAGTACCAGAATTAAATTTATATGATAACCCTATATCCAAATTTGCCATTGCAGTTAAATGTGTACTAATCAACTTATTTTTAGGATTAGTTTTTATATCATAAGTATTTGTATGCCAAGCTATTCCAAAACCTGTTTTTATATGATAGTTCCAATTATTTTTTATTATTTTATCAAATACTATTTGGGGACTTAAACCAAGTATATATCCATATTCAATTCTTCCTGGATAACCTACAAAAGCAGACAAATAAACGGTTGGAAATTTGTAATATTTATGCCAATGTTTTTCACCATTAAGTTTTTCGCCAAAAGATATTTCTCCTATAAATCCAGGACGAATAGGAGGTAATTTGCTATAATTTGGAGCAACATAACAATTGTAAAGAGTAGTTCTTATTTCTGTTTCATTCTGCGACAATAATATTCCATAAAATAAACAAATAAAAACTGTCAAAAACCATCGCATTATAAACCAAGTTTACTAGATATTTCAAGCATCCTAATAATAGACTTTTCTGCTTTTTTTCGTAAACTTTCTTCAACATTTACTTCTGGAAGCTCATATTTTAAGCAATTATATAATTTTTCAATTGTGTTAAGTTTCATAAAATTACAATTGTTGCATCCACAAGTAGAATCAAGTGCTGGAGCTGGAATAAAAATTTTATTAGGACTAGCCTTTTTCATCTGATGTAAAATACCAGACTCTGTTGCAACAATAAATTTATTAGAACTATCTGTTTGAGTAAATTTAAGTAAGCTCGAAGTACTTCCAACGTGTTCCGACACAAGTAAAACCGGTGTTTCACATTCTGGATGAGCAATAATTTTTGCATCTGGGTTTTGTTCTTTAAGTTTTAAAATTACTTCCAAATCAAAACCTTTATGGACATGACAAGCACCATCCCAAAGAACCATATTTCTGCCTGTTATACTATTTATATAATTTCCTAAATTTTTATCTGGACCAAAAATTATTTTTTCATCTTTAGGTAAACTATCAACTATTTGTTTTGCATTTGAAGAAGTAACAACAATATCTGTCAAAGCTTTAATTTCAGCAGTTGTATTAACATAAGAAATAACAGTATGTCCTGGATATTGCTTTATAAATTCAGCAAATTTATCAGCTGGACATGAATCAGCTAAGGAGCAACCAGCTTTAAGATCAGGAACTATAACTTTTTTATTAGGTGAAAGAATTTTTGCAGTTTCTGCCATAAAATGAACACCGAGAAAAACTATTATATCAGCATCTGTTTTTGAAGCTTGTTGTGATAACTGTAAACTATCACCAATATAATCAGAAATATCTTGCAATTCACCATCAATGTAAAAATGGCCGAGAATAACTGCATTCTTTTTTTTCTTTAATTTATTTATTTCGTCTTTAAGATTTATATCTTTGGGGAGGTCTATTTTTAAAAATCCGAAATTTTGTAAATCTGAATAATTCATAATAATATTTATATTTAATTAATTTACTTAAAAATATGATTATTATAATAGCTTGTTAATAGCGGTAAAACTTTTTGTAAATATTTTAAATTTTGATTGCATATATTACTTGTTACTTTTTATAAACAACAAAAGTAAAAAGTTTTGGTTGAATATCAGCTAATTAATTTTTTAATTAACACTTGTTTATAAGTATTAATAGTTTTTATTTTTCTAAATTTAGTTGAAAAAGTGGTTAATAAAACTGTTCATTAGTATTCTTAAATTAATAGTAAGTTTTTTGGTTTTAATAAAAACTTTTATAACAGATTTACTTTTTTAATATGCAAGAGAAATTTATAATTACTTTTCTACAAATATGAACAAAGTTTATAAAATGTGTTCATAATTTACAACATTGTGTATCAGTATGTTAAGATTTTTTATGGTTTTTAAAGCACTGTTTCACAATTAATTAACAGTATATTGAATATTGTTTATAAGTATTATTTGCTTTTATTTAAGTTTTTGATGGTCAAATTATTGACAATTTTTATTTATTTATTTATTGAAATTATAATTTAAAAATAAAGGTTTTTTTCTAAGTTCGTCATTAGAACATTGCTAATTATTTCTGCTACAAAAATAAATTAATATGATTATCCGCTTTTATACCTAAACTCATTTTTGTAACTAACGCTCGCCACTAATAATCTGTTGAACAGAGCTTCTCCGTAGTATCTGCGATTAAACTTATAGCAAAACTCATCAAGATAGTTTTGTAGAAATTCAGGTTTTATGTCATGAAAAGTGTTAATTAGTTGTCTTTTTGCATTACTGATTGCAATATGAACCCAAGGTAATATTTCTCCCACTTTTTCTTTTGGGATTACTTGAGCATTGTGCCTAGGTATATATTTCTTCAAATTCACATAAGATGTTGAATCGTCAGTATCTACAGCTGTTGCATTACTTGCAAGCTCTTTAACTATATTATCTATCGTTTCACTTCTAAAATCTTCTATAACTTTCATTTTCAAATAACCAACCCTACGTGGTTTCTGACCTTTTTTTGGAGAGGCGACCATCTCACTTTCTGCCATAACTAACATCTTTGTCTTTTTCTGACTTCCCCTACCTCGCTTTAAAGGTTTATCCTTTTCGCCTTCAGAAATTTCTGTTGAAAAATACCCTTCATCCAATTCTATCCTCCCTGCCAATATATATTCTTCATCTCTTTTTCCCATTACTTCACGTAACTTATGGACCATGTGCCAAATAGGTTGATAACGTTTATGTCCTAACTGGCGTTGTATTTCCTTAGCTGAAAAGCTTTTCTTAGTCGAGGTTAGCAAATGCATTGTTATAAACCAATAGCGAAAAGGAAGTTTAGATTTATGCATAACAGTTCCACTTTTTAATGTCGTTCTTGTTTTGCATAATTTGCATTCATATTGTTCCTTGTCTTTCTTCCAATAATGATCCTTACCTCCACATTTAGAACAAACAACGCCTACATGCTCCCTATATTCTTTAAACTTTAACTTACAACTTTCTTCGTCTGGGAACAACTCTATAAAATTTATCAATGTCATAATAGTAATATTTTGGTCAAAGATACTAAAATTAGGTAAATATACGGGTATTCATTT
>JAQVPT010000300.1 GCA_028701945.1 Bacteroidales bacterium | reverse complement strand
AGTATATTCTAAATCTTTGTTACATCCTGTTAAAGAAAGTAAAAATAAAATTATGAATGATATTATGATAAATGTTTTTTTCATAGTTTAAAATATTTGCCAACTTGCTTTAATAATTAAATCTAAACTGTAAGAGTTGATTGAAAAATTATTGACATTTGGACTAGTAACAAATACAGATATATCAGCTTTTTTAATTTTAGTCGAAACACCTAATCTTAAATCTGAATAGAAAAAATCCTGTGTGCCTCTTTTATCATTAAATCTTAAAACGCTGTCTTTCCAAGAATAACTAATAATTTTGCTGTATGAGTTTCTTGTATTATACATTGCTCCAACACCGAAATGAATATGAAGTTTTTTCAACGGTGCAATATAAGCATTTAGCTGAAGAGCAAATAAATTTCCATTTTGGAATCTGTAATTCCACCTCTCAAACTCATTAGTATTTTCATAATTAATCGTCATGGATTTGTTTCCAGGTAATGAGTGTCTAATCATTGCTGTTCCATAGAAACCATAATTGCTATTGGTGAAAATATAGTTGTTTGATAAAATAAAATCATTGCTACCAGTTCCGTTTGAATATATGCCGAAAAAGCCATGCTCGTCATTGTGTGTAGGGAATGTAAAAGATAGAGATGTTGTATTGTAGGATTTAGACTTTTTTAAGTTATAAGATGCTTTTATTTGTATATCTTCAAATTTATTAAAAGTGTTAAATATTACAAAATCGTAAGGTATAGTTAGACTAAAATCAAGATTTTTATAATGCCATGATGGAGTTAATCTAAACAGCAAACTACGAGAATTTATTAAAATATCAGTATTTATACCGAAACCTTGATTTGTTTCTAAATCTATCTCATCAATTTTATCTAAATAGTTTATTCCTGGAGAAAAAAAGTAGTTATCATATGTATATTGATTATAAAGTACAGAACTTTGACTGTTAAACAAGGTTTCGTATCCGTAAGGCATTCTGTAAACAGTAGATTGTTGTGCAAAACAATTACATATTGCGAATAATGAAATCAAAATTGTAAATACTACTTTTTTAGTCATTGTTAGATAGAATCTTTTACAAAAATAACAAATTATATCATAAATCTTGAATTAATAACATTTAGAAATTACGACTCTTTGTTTCCACACCTCTTAAACTATATTGTAATCCAATTGAAACTATAAAAGGCTGATAATCGAAGTCGTTTTCATACTTATTTATCAAAAATGAAAGACCTAATTGTGCTACAAACTTAAGATTTGGTGCCCCAGCTTTTAGTATTAATGTTGGTTCAATAAAAAATCCTGTCATTGGTTTTGTTTTGTCATTTGCAAACACAACAACTGATCTTGGAGTAATTGCTGCCTCAAAATAAGAACTGGTAAACCCGAACGATGGCTGTACAAAAAATCGATTAACATAGGTATTGGAATAGGCACTAAATAAGCCTGTACTAAAAGCGTGTATCTTTCCAATGCCATATCCACCATAGACGTCAAAAATAAAGTGTTTTTTTATTGGTTTATAATAACCGATACCTGCCTCTACAAAAATATGTTTATGATAATTCGATGTACTGTCTGAGGTAGAATTTAGATAACTTCCATTTACCATTAAAGCGAAATTGTCTGTTACTGCATAAGCTCCCTGTGCATCAAATCCTGATATTCCTAAATGACCCGATACATTCAATTCTTCTTTTTCCCTAAGCATTGGTGCATTTACAACATTTGGAACGTACAGTGGAGCACAAGAGTTTAAAATAAAAACTGTGGTAATAAATAAAACAACTATGTAAAAAACTTGTCTCATGATATATTCCCTTAGCTAGTTTAGTTAAAACAGAAACAAGTCTATTTTGTTTATTTACTCAACTCAACAGATTGACGTTAATAACTATTGAAACTTGCTCTTAATATTACAATATATATGAGTTATTTTCGTAAAAAAATAAAGAGTGGGCAGTCAATTAAAAAAATTAGCCGGACAAACTGCAGTTTATGGTCTTAGCAGCATTCTTGGGAGATTATTAAACTATCTTCTTGTCCCATTATACACCAGATTATTTGCTCCAGAAGTTTACGGAATTGTAACCGAGTTGTACGCTTATGTTACTTTTTTGCTAATTCTTTTGACTTATGGCATGGAAACTGGGTTCTTTAGGTTTGCACAGGATAAAAATATTTTTGATAAGGTTTATTCGTCCATTCTTACAAGCCTTGCTGTAACCTCAACAGTTTTTATTGTTTTATTACTAGTATTCTTAACACCTGTAGCAAATGTTTTACAATATCAGGCTCACCCAGAATACATTTTGTGGATGGGTTTAATTGTAGCTGTTGATGCGTTTATTTCTATCCCGTTTGCAAAATTAAGACTGCAAAACAAAGCATGGAAATTTGCAATATTCAAATTAGTAAATATCGGAGTAAACATTGGTTTAAACTTGTATTTATTGGTTTTATGTCCTAAACTCGTAATTAGTAATCCTGACTCAGTATTTTTAACTGTCTATTCGCCAAACATTGGTGTTGGTTATGTCTTTATTTCAAATTTGATTGCAAATGTCCTTACATTATTGATGCTTTTACCAGACATTTTTAATGTGAAATTTAGTTTTGACAAGGTGCTTCTGAAAAAGATTTTGATATACGCTGCCCCATTGCTTATTGCAGGTTTTGCAGGTATGATAAATGAAACCATCGACAGAGTTCTTTTAAAACACCTTGTTGCTGACCATCTTAATCCAATGGAACAATTGGGAATTTACGGTGCAAATTACAAATTAGCGATATTGATGACTTTGTTTATTCAAATGTTTCGTTATGCTGCCGAACCCTTCTTTTTTAATAATAAAAATGAAAGCAATGCTCGTGAGCTTTACGCAAAAGCAACAAAGTATTTTATTATTTGTGGATTGTTGATATTTCTTGGCGTAGTGTTTTACATGGATATTATTAAGTTCTTTATTGACACTGATTATCACGAAGGTTTAAAAGTTGTTCCAATATTATTACTGGCAAATCTGTTTTTAGGAATATTCTTCAATTTCTCAATTTGGTACAAGCTAAATGATATGACAAAATACGGTGCTTATCTTGCAATTTTCGGAGCCGTAATAACTATTGTACTTAATGTTATTTTAGTTCCAATTTATGGTTATGTCGGTTCTGCATGGGCAACTCTTATTTGCTATTTTTGTATGATGCTACTCTCATTTTATTGGGGACAAAAATATTATAGAGTTCCTTACGATTTAAAGAACGCATTTTTCTATCTTATTCTCGCCATGGGATTATTTTTCATTAGTAAATACTTCCGTCCCGAATCGCAGATAATGGTTTATGTTTTAAATACTGTTTTATTAGGACTGTTTACAGGCGTATTCGTTATTAAAGAAAAGGCTTGGGAGATGTTGAGGAGGTGAAAAGTTGTGATACGGTGATACTTGTTCAGCCAGTGGTGGATGAAATCGGTTCACGGTAAATTCGTCCTAATTAACCGAGAACTGAAAATTGACTAAAATATTCTGCGTAATTTTATATTTGACAAGCCCTAAGAAGAAAAGAGCTATTTCCCCTTTTCTTAATTCACTTGTTATTAATAAATATTCTGTATCTTTGCGGTCAAAATTATGAAATTTTTAGTATCTCATAACGACACAAAAACTAATGCCAGATGTGGTATTATTACTACTGGTCATGGCAAAATAGAAACTCCAGTTTTTATGCCAGTAGGTACTGCTGGGACAGTTAAAGGAGTGCATATTACTGAACTAAAATCAGAAATTAATGCAAAAATAATTCTCGGAAACACCTATCATTTATATTTAAGACCTGGAATCGATATTATTCAAAAAGCAGGAGGTTTACACAAATTTAATGGCTGGAATC
>JAQVPT010000049.1 GCA_028701945.1 Bacteroidales bacterium | reverse complement strand
CTTCAAGCATGTTTCTAGGAATGATTCCTCTATCTTGTGTTGCTGAAAGTAGTTCTTCATCCGAATATCCTTTAACTGTTACACTTTTAAAAACGTCTCCAGCTCCAACTTTACCCCACACCTCACTAAACCCTGGTAATCTCTTTTTGCCTGTAAGCAATTGCCGCATCAGCCATTTTTTTACTATTTCTTTTTGTTCTATAAGTTGGCTTAGGTTTTGGATGGATTTGTCCCAGTTTAATAGGCAAGCGGCAATTGATTTTTGTTCGGTTAGCGGTGGAAGAGTAATGTTGACTTTTGATAAATTTCCCTTAGATATCCCATATACCGAAATTCCAGTAGCAATTTTTTTAATTTCACTGTGTACTTTAAAGTTTCTTAATAAATATGTTCTAAATCCATTTGTTGTTTTCATGGTTTTGTCTCTTAAGACTATAGTATGCAGTCCTCCAATTGCCTTTTTATTCTTAATATTCTTAATTTCAATTGATTCGCCAATTCCTTTATAATCTTCGCTTGCATCTGCAATTACTAAATCTCCTTCTTTTAGAAATTTAAAATTCTCACTACAAAATTCATCTCTTAAAAAGGGTATCTTAGTTTCTATTTCAAAGTCTAAAAACACAGATTTGTAATTAGAATGTATATCTCCATAATGAATATAATTAATCTCTTTTTCTGTTTTCTCATAAGTAAGATTGTCTCTTGAAAAAGAAGGTGTATTTATATATTCAAAAATATCACCTAACTCAATTACCTCCCAATCCTCTGGAATCCATCCTAGTTTTGTGAATTTATAACCCTGTTTAACTTGTGTTTTATTTTTCAATTACTTTTATTTTTAAAATTTGTTCAACAATATCTAACAGATTCTTTAATTTAATAACTCTTTTAAATATTTTTGCATTTCACTTTGCACATCATTTAACTCAAACTCTAATTTGTCGATTTTATCTTGAACGGCTGCAATATCGACTTCTGCCTCTTCTTCAAATGTGTCAACATATCTTGGTATATTCAGGTTAAAATCATTTTCAGAGACCTCGCTAAATGTTGCGATGTAACTATATTTTTCTTCAACTACACCAATCTCCAATTCACCTTTAGTGAATCTTTCATAGTTACTAACAATTCTCTCAATATCTTTGTCTCTTAATCTATTTTGATTTTTTCCGTTTTCATACTCATTGCTTGCATCGATAAAAAGAATATCTGTATTTGGTCCTTTCCCTTTATTGAATATTAGTATTGCTGCTGGAATTCCTGTTCCGAAAAACAAATTAGCAGGTAATCCTATTACTGCTTCAAGGATGTTTTCTTCAATAGTTTTTTGTCGTATTTTTCCTTCGCTACTGCCACGAAATAGAACACCATGAGGAACAACAACACCAACTTTTCCCTTGCCTTCATAAGCTGATTCAATCATGTGCGATATAAATGCCCAGTCTCCTTTGCTTTTTGGTGGAACGCCACGCCAAAACCGATTATGTTTATCCCCTAATGCTTCACCTGCACCCCACTTGTCCAGCGAAAAAGGAGGATTTGCCACTACAGTATCAAAGCGCATTAAATCGTCACCTTCTTTATGTTTTGGATTTCTGATTGTATCTCCCCAACGTATCGACGCATTATCAAACCCATGTAGAAACATATTCATTACCGCCAATGCCCAAGTAGAACCGTTTGCCTCTTGTCCGTATAATGAGAAATTATTGCTCCCAACTTCCTTGCCTGCTTTAACTAATAAAGATGCTGACCCACATGTTGGATCATAAATCCTTGCACCAGGATTGCTCTTTGTTAGTTTTGCAATTAAGGTTGAAACCTGCGATGGCGTATAGAATTCTCCAGCTTTTTTTCCAGCATCACTGGCGAAGTTAGAAATCAGAAATTCATAAGCATCACCAATAATATCATTTTTTTCAAGATGAGATGGAGTTAAATCAAGTTCTATAAAATCAGTTAACAGATTTTTCAATCTGGTATTTTTATCCTTCGCATCACCTAGGTTGCTGCTATTAAAAGAAATATTTCTAAAAATTCCTGAGCCGTCATCACTAGTGAGTTTCTCCCTGTTTGCCTCTTCTAAATCAGCCAATCCTATGTCAATCAATTCTCCAATATTAGAATCTGTTCGATGGGTATATATATAATCAAATGTGCTATTTTCTGGTAACACAAATCTTTCCATACTCATTGCACGCTGAGTTCTACCTTCATCTCCTGAATATTTTATTAAATATTCCTTTCTTTTCTCTTTATTTACATCACTAACATACTTCAAAAAAAGCATGGTAAGAATATAATCTTTATACTGGCTTGGATCAATAATACCTCTGAAGGTATCACATGCTTTCCATACAGTTTTATTTATTTCACTTTGTGTAATAAGTTTTTCCATAACTATTCTTTAATTGCGTTTAACAGCAGACCTTCAAATTTTAAATTTCGATAATATTCAAGTTTGTCCTTAATAATTTTTTCTTTCAATTTTAATTCTGATAATGACAATATCGCTTTTTGTTTTTCTATTGATGGTATGTTTATTTCCATTTCACCGAGAGCTAATTTATTAATAGATGTAATTGATGTTCCTTTTGACTTCATTCTTAAATACAATTGCTTTAATGGGTGGTTAATTTGCCAAGCCAAGAAATCTGGCAATATTTTCCTTTGATCAATATTTCTAATTACCATAAACATTGTTGATGCCACAGCTGGTTTTATTTTGCCACAATAAACAGCAGCAAAATTATCATCACCCTTTGCAGCTACTAGGACGTCTCCAGGATTTAAAAAGTGTCTCTCTATCATGTTAGACCAAGTAACATTAGGCTCGATATCAATTTTTAATTTTCTATTGCTATCAAAATCTCTTGCTTGTAAACAATAGACTTCGCCAGCTTTTGCAGACTTTGCATAAACTCCACTATAAATTTCACCTATGTCTAATATTTGTTTTTGCATTTTATATTTAGTATAACAGCTACAAAGATAATTCATATTTTTGTAGCATGCAAATTTATTTTAGTATGTGTTCTACAAAATGTGTGCAGACTTAAATTTATTTTTTAAAATAGAGTTGAAAATTCTATTTTAAATCCAAAATATACATCATTTAAGAGAAGTGTTACACCGATAAATGAGTATATTAATATATATGGTTTAATTCAAGCTGCTTTCCTTCACAAAGAATAATTATTGCTTTGTGAACTAATGAGGCTCTTTTATCAATAAATTTTTCAAAATCAATTTTAATTTTTGCATTCTTTTCTTCTTCTGTTAATGCTTCATATCCACCATTAGCTAATTCATCAATTGGAATGACATGACTTTTAAGTCTATGATTGACTACGTCTTTACTTGTCCAATTATATCTTTCTTCTAAATAAGTTAAAGGATCTTTTCTGCCAATAGTTCTATTTGTTGTATTTGTTATTAGTGCACAATTTAGAGCCAAAAAACTATCAATTTCCGCCTCTTTCAATAAAGCATCAGGGAAAACATGATGATACTCTCTTCTTTGCAGATGTTCTCTAGAAACTTTTTGACCATCTGCAAAATCATAAGCGCCTAAATAATTTGAAATTGCTAAAATCGCACGACCTAAGACATTTTCACCTTTTGGCCATTTTACTACTCTTAATTCTTCTTTTTCAACTATTTTATAATCATTAGAGAAAATTGGCACATCTTCTAATTTGTAGTCTGTCCCATTTTCTTTTTTGCTTCCATTAAAAATATTCTTCAATATTTTATGATCTCCAAATGCTCTAGAAGCAGTTGAATTTTCATATCTTTCAGTAAAGAATGCTCTCCACATGTATTTTTTTAAAATTAGCTCTAAAGCACCTCTTTTATCCCCAGAATCTGGTATCAATGTGTATAAAGATGCAATTACCGCTAATACGGCATTTGTTGGGAGTCTCTGCTTGTCGTATATCCCTTGTGATTCAAGAAATATTGCCATTTCCTTCAAACCATAAACCAAATTATCCCAATTTTCTATCATTGTTGATTTATTCATATCTAACATGCCTCTTTGATTTGGAATTTTATCTTGCAACAAAGCTGATGTCATTAAAATTAGATCTGATAAATCAAAATAGTGTTTTATTTTTGGATGGGTTACATCTAGATCATTCTCTAAATCGTGCAATGATTCTCCTTTTCTTCCTTCGACCTCTGCTACAATTATATCATATAATGACAAAGGTTTACTGTTAGTATTCATATTTATAAATACGTTCAATGCTGTTTCTTTTGGAGTTATTTCTGGTAATGCAAGAAATGGCAAGTTATAATGTGCAATAATCTCTCGTAGCTCGACAATTTTCGCTTTTAGTATTTCTTTTTTTGCAAAATATTCTCTAAGTATTTTTGGATATCCGTCATCGTTTTCATCAATTTTATCAGATTGAAGTGCAGAATCTATCCATGTATCAATTTCAACTTGAATATCTCCAGGTTTTAAAAGATTGCTTGGAACTAATCCTCTAATAAAGCATTCATTAGGTTTGTCTGCCCATAATGGAAACTTTCTATCTTTATTAGGCCATCTAGTTTGACAATACCCCGTAATTTCATCAAAATGTAAGGAGTCATCAACTTTATCAAATTCCGGAACATAAACGAAATAAGTTTCCCATTCGTAATTATTATGCATCATTCTCCAAAAAGCAGTCAGACGTTGTTGCCCATCTAATAAATGTTCTGTTACTCTTCCATTGGTATTAGGTGCTGTTTCTAAATATCTATCAATAAATTTTATTTCTTCGCCAACATTTAATATTAATGTAATACCCAATGGTAAATTATTAACTGCTACTGATAATAAACTTGAGATTCTTTTTCTATCCCATGCCTCATACCTCTGAAATCTAGGTAATTTCATTTCACCTGATTTAATCTTAGTAAACCATTCTGCTAATTCCCTGTCAGTTGCTTTAATTGATTTTAATGCCATAACTTACAATGTTTATTTACTTTTCAATATTTACTTCAAATTTATAATATTTTAATGCATCTACAAATAAATAATTTATCTCGTATATATTTTAATAAAACCGTAAACAAATAAATTGTTTTGTGGAAAATAAACTATGCAAAGGACCCTATTTCTTAAAATAGTAAACGACTAATTTTGTTGTAAAAAAAACTTTTTTTTCAAAATCCGCCTACTACCTCACTACACACAGTTTAATGCTCTGATAATCAGTCTAATAAGTCTGTCGTAAGTAGATATTTTCTCTTACTATGCTTACTACTTTAGTAGTTTTTTATTTTTTGTTGTAACTTGTAGTAGATAAAATAAAATAGCTTACTACACTATAATCCTTTATTATCAATACTCTTAGAGGTTTGTAGTAATGTAGTAAGCAGATTTGGTATTTTTTGGTATTTTTTTTATAATTTTACATTCAAGAAATCTTAATGTTTTTTTGTGTAGATATGTTTACTATGGATTATGGAGTGAAATAGTTATTAGCTAATATGAAAATTATGGGAGTAGCAATACAGTTATTCGACAAAGGGAATAATCCGATTACAGATTGGTTAATCGAAATTAATGATAAAAGATTATTCTGTAATTGTGACAGTATAGATTATATACCCGTGGGTTCAATTGTTGATTGTGATAATTTTGATCTAGAATGGAATGTTGTGCCTAAGAATATGTTTATTGTAAATAAAAAGGATTTAATAAACGTTAATTACAAAAGTGCCTCTGGCTGTTGTGGTCCAGCTGGTGATACTATGAATGTAATAGATAATACCGATAGATGTTTAGGAAACGAATTTGGTGATTGTTGGATGAGCCATTTTGTAATTATACCAAAAGAAAACGTGATTACTAAGCGGAAATTACAAGAGGAAATCTTTATAATTTTTGCATTAACGGAATACAATAAAAAACAAAAAATTGTGGATAGAGTTGTGGGAGTTGATTATAACATTGCCAAACAAAGGCTTAATTTATTAATACATAAAAGGTTGAAATGGGAAATAAGTAATCCCAAAATTGAAAATGAAATGAAAGAAAAAATATCATATTTTGAATTGGCAGACCTTGCAGTTCAATTAGACAAATTGAAAAATATTGACGACTTTTGGCTATACACAAAATTTGATCCAATATAACTATATGCCGTTATTAAAATTATAAAAAAGCCTACTCCAAATATTATTTACAGTAGGCTTTAAATAATTAGCATATTTTTCACTATTCTACCAATACATCGACAAAATACCCATACACTGGCATATTATCATCAGCTCGTTTTGATATCCTTTCAAACCCTAAAAACCTCAGTTCTTTTCCAATTTTCATCGGATTAAGATTTATTGAGCTTCTCAAAGAAACATACTCTAAAAGATCTGTTGCTGTCCTAAATACACCATTATGTTCATCTGCAGGCTTAAAGAATTTCATCAATAAATCACGTTCTGGACTAGATACCTGGAACCTTTTGTTAACCCAATCATTTTCTTTTATTTCTTCAGCTGTTAGCTCGAAATCAAACTTTACTCGATTAAGTAAATGGTAGGCTTGGGACCAAACTTTATTGATGTCAACTTCTGAGGAATAATTCCAGTCAATACTTTCAACTTCAAAACAAAGCCATCTAACAGAACCGTTTTCATCTGTTAGAAATTCCCATCTGTCGGTGGAACCTAAAAAACTTGCTCTACGTGAATGAACTGTAGGTCTTTTGTCATATGTCAGCCTGGCTTTTACTTTATCCTTGGAGAACAATGATTTAAAAGTATTTATTTCTGACTTGTCAGCTTGTGAGAGCTCATCTAAGTTTATTAGAAAGTTTTCTGTAATTGCAATCAAACTATCTTTGTCTGTGGCAATACTTTCAGCAATATAATCGCCCAAAATTGGAGGGCAAAGAAAACGGCAAAAGGTGGATTTTCCACTGTTCTGTTTCATGCTTACTAAAACAAACGCTTGCTTGTTAAAATACTGATCGTCTATTGCAGTCTTAACAGCTCTGACCATCCATTTCTTAAAATGTTTATCAAGTCTTTCTCTATCATGTGTAATCAAAAATGAGGACAATTTAAGAATGTAATCTGTGATTCCGTCCCATTCTGGTAGGCTTTCGAAATACTCTCTAAAAACATGGTATTTCTGCACAAAGTCAGATTTTAGCAATGCTATCAAATGATTGAGGCTTATATTTATATTGTCTTTTTGTAATTTAATGAACATATTGTTTTCATTCATTTCGCACCATTCTTCATCATCCTTTTTCTTGTACTCAAATTTATTACTAACAACATTATACCTCAAATCAAAATACTTGCTTAGATACTTCTCTGTTATTATAAATTTATTTGAAGTTACTTTTTCCTTTGGTGCACTCGTGTCATCTGATTTTGGGACATCTGCATTTGTATTTTGATTTAATGAACGAATTACAACACCGTGCTGCTTTGCAATATGGTAAAGAGTTTTGATTGTTATTCCGCTGCTGTTGTTTTTTAGGCACTTATTGTATTTTTCGTTACAAGTTTCCGGATTGTAATCGCTATTGTATTTGCTTATTTCATGGAAATAATTTCTTCCAGATTCTCCAAACTCAGACTCCAGGGCAAAACCGATTTTAATCCAGTCATCATAATTGCTGGAAATATCCAGTCTTCTGCCATCCAATTGCTCAATTAGTTTAACAATATCACTTTTCATGTTTTTCTCAGGATCAATCTTGAATATCTCCGATAACTTATTGAAATACAAATCAGGATCGTAAGAGACAAAACACAATCTAGTAACATCTTTGCCTGATGGATCTATTTGGACACCCAATACTTTTTCGTAATATGATTGTGCTCGTAGAAAAGCTTCACGATGTTTCGTTACACTGTTGTCGGTTCGCACAAGTATTTTTATGCCTTTGCCACTTGGACTTTCAAAACATGCAAGTGTATAAATACATTTCTTTGCTTTTGCTTTAATGCTTTTTAAGTCTTCAATTTTATCAATATCGAGTATTAATATTCTTGAGTATTCCTGAAGAAACTCCAATTTCCTACCACCATTGAACTTGCCGGAAGGAGTAAAGGCAGGTAAAGATTTTTTACTTGTAGTGTATTCTTTTTCAAGTCCGTTGTTTAGTAAAGCTCTGAGCTTTTCGACCTGGACTTTGTATTTCCCTTTTCGTACCTGGTCCAATATTTCATCTAATGACTTATTGTCTATCACTTTATTAAAGTGTTCGTAAATGCTTATTTCTTTCATGTCAGGAGCTTTTAAAAATTATTGATTTTATTGTAATTCTTTTTGAGGAACTTTTCAATATCCGTTGCTTTGTAATACAGCTTATTCCCAACCTGTGAGAAAGGGATCTTTCTTTCGTCACGATAAGTTTGAAGAGTTCTCTTACTTATTTTTAAAAGTAACATTACATCCTGGTTGTCCAGCCAACGTTCACTCAAAGGAGTGTCCGCTTCCATTTTCATTTTTATGAACTTGTCCTCAAGTCCTTGTAGCTTATCAATAATTTGTCTGAAAGCATCTGATTCAATTGTTATTACATTCATTTTAAAAAGGTTTAAAAAATTAACAATAGCCCCAGTATGGCCAATACTGTTTCGGGCGAATTGTTTTTGTTGCAACAAAAACCTTTTGCAATAGTATAATATCAGAAAAGTCTAAATAGTCCCCAAAGCGAACTTTTTTCAAAGAAAATGCAAAACACAATAAATCAATACCTTACAGATTTATCTAGCCGAAAAGTCCCCTGAAAATTCTCGGGGACTTTTTCCAAAGTTAAACTATTGATAATCAATAGTTTATATTTTTATTTCCAAAAAAGTCTTCAAAAAAACCAAAAAGTCCCCTGAAAAAATCAGAAAGTCCCCGAGAAAAAACAAAAAGTCCCCGAGATTTTCGGAGACTTTTGTAAAAATCCTGGGGACTTTTTTTAATGCTTTTCGGGGTCAAAACACTTCAAAACGTCAATTCTTTTCGAACCGCTTACTCTTTTGTCTTCTCGACTTTGTTTTAAACATGTATTTATGGTTGATTTTTTTAACAGATTTCCTTTTTTATCATAAACAACTTTACTGAGGATTTCTTCTAACTCTTTTTGATCAATTTCAAGGAGTTGTGTAATTTCCTCGGTTTTAAAATTAAGAATATCATACACTAATGTAAGAAACTGGTTTGTTTGTACTTTTAATCTAATCTGCGGCATGTCAAATTCAACTGCTTTCTCTTGTGCTTTCTTTTTCTTATATTCCACTTCTGGCTCCATGATAACATTAAGGTCCATTACATCATATAATTCCGCCTTTTGTCTGCCCTTATCGTTTTTAACATCTGAATAATAGGAATTAAACATTTTCGTTAAATATGCCACTACGTTTATCATAAACACATTTGCCATGAAAACCAGAAAGATTGCATCCCTATTTTTTGTTTTCTGTATTTTAACTAGTAACATTCTTGCATCATAACAATTCCGAAGTGCTATCTGAATATTTTTCTTTGCATAATGAGTTATTTGATCATCGCTTGTAGTGTTCTGCAGTATGTTTTTTGCTTTAATTTTGAGTCTCTCATAAGTATCTGACAAAAGCATCAAAAGCTTCTTCCCTTTTTCACAATATGGAACCGGCAAGCTCTTTACAGTATCCTCTAATTCATAAACTTTCTGAGGAACCAGCAATATTATCGTTTCGTTTTCGAAAACATCTTGTTTATACTCATAAGCAAAATCAGCTTTGTTTTTAAAACCGTATTGCTTGAATTTAATTTTTGCTAATTCCTTTTTTATATCGAGATCAATACCAGGTATTCTTTTTTCAATTGTGTTTGTTTTCTTTACCAGATCCAAGAGCTCCGGTATTTCGTTTCTATTCCTGTCACCAGTGAAAAACTCATTCTCCAAAATTTCCTTAAATACGTCAACATCTATACTTCTGTGTGCGTCTCCACTCATAATGAACTCCTATCCCGCTTTAAAATTTTTCTTTTTTTCAGTATTACAAAAATACATCCTAAAGCACTAGTTTTCTCTCGATGTTGATAAATAGTTGGGGAGATTTTATTAACAATGTTGGGGAGGTTTTTATTGCAAAGTTTATTTTAAATAAGAGACATTTACTTATGGTGGTTTGAGAGGTTCTCCTAATTAGTTTTTTACTGGTGGGGGGCGGGGATACTCGTTATGTGAAATTTTTTATTTTTTCACTTTATAATAATCCGTTTTGACTTCCTCTCTTTCATTTTCTTTTGATATTACTTCTTCCTCTACCTTTATTAGCTCGTATGTAGGTTCTATTGCTATCTTTTCCACCCCTCGTTTACTATAATCACGAGCAATTAATTCCCAATCAAACAATACTTCTTTGGCATCTTTTTCGACGAGAACTGAAATTTTGAAATGCCTATAATCTTTCTGCACTAAAACTGTTTTATCAACTGGATTATACGAAATTGATTTAGCTTCTTTATTTATATATCTTGGATCATGTCTATTGATATTTGCCATAGAAACATTGCACATATAAGACCCCGTAGATTCGTCATCAAGTAATTGCACCCCAGATTTAAAAGTTAATGTAAAAAACCAGTCTTCAAGAACTTCTGACCCTGAATTTTCCAATATGACTTCAAAGTCTACCCAGGATTTATTGATTGTATCTAATTCAAAAAGTTGAGGAATGTTGAACGTTGATGATTTAATTTCCTTAGTTTCTTCCAAAGATTTTTGAATTTCGTCAAATTGTTTGCGAGATTCGTCAAATTTTTTGCGAAATTCGTCTAGAATCTGTTCAGTGGTTTTCTCAACATAAACATACTTGGTAATCTTCTTTTCCAATCTTGGGTTCAAAACGATTGAATTTTGAAAGTTATTAAATAACACACGAAAATCAAATTTTGTTTTATGCATTAAGTTTTTCACATACCAATCATGTGTATTCTTATTTTCCTCTATGAGATCTGCGATATCTTCCCAGCAAAAAAGAAGAACTTTAAACTCGCTTTCTTCATTTTTCAAGCGTACATATTCTTCAAGTTTTGAATCTTTATTTGCAGAAGTAGCAAAAATTAGTGTTCCAAGTAAAGGTTTGAAATTTTTGGCTTTTTCTATTTCTGTATCAATCTCACTCTTTGTCAATTTAAAATCAGTATAGTCATCTTTACTTTTACATTGTATTCCGACATATTTATCTTCACCCTTTGGTTTCCCAGAAATATCTACACCGTGCTGTGCTTGTCCACTTTTACCATTCTTCTTTATTTCATATGGTATTTCAAATATTTCACCCCATAATTTTTTACACAATGTTTCAAAGTCTTGCCAGTTTTCAGGTTTTTGAATTGTTTTTTTTGTCATTGTTATATACGGTTCTTATTGTTTATATCTTCCAATGCATAATGGTTATTGTAATATAATAATGCAAAATATAATTCTAACTAATTTTCTACTAAAGTAATGTATATATTATTGATTTTCAATAGATAAATATCAAATTTTTACTACTATTTTCTATTGTTGCTATAATTTGCTTATAAGATAATTTAGATTTGTTAAATAAGTCGATTTTTCTGTAGATTTATTTGCTTCTCTCTAATAAAACTCTAACCCATAATTTTCCCAATATTGGGAAAGAAAATACTATTCAAAGAGTAAAAAAAAATCTATTTTTTTGCTTTATATTGCTTTATTTTGTACTTTTGTAATGATTGCAAAAGAGTGCAATTAGGTTCATTTCAATGCTGCAATTTAATATTTAGAGCAGGTGTGCTAATCGGTGGTCTTGCATCTTTAAATTTTGTAATATATTGATAATACAGGCGTGTAGATATGGGTTCACAATCCCCTCTCTCCGCTGAATTAAATCACAATCGCCTTATTAACAGGTAGTTGCGATTTTTTTTTAGGTATTTAGTACACCAATAGCCCACAATTATGCTATAAATAAAGGTTTAGAGATTAAATTTAAATATGGCTAAAGTACCATTCTAGGTTTATTTTCCGACCATTCCGTTTAAAAATGTTTCAACAAAATTTAAAATCTTTTTAAGAATTCTATCTCCTATCGTCTTTCTTTGCAGGGTCAATTTCACCAGAATAAGGGTCAGTATCACCAGAATATCCAAAAAAACCATTTACACTAAAGTGAAAATGGTTTTGGTTGTTAGATACTCCCGTTGGGATCACAAACGAGAGTATCAAGTTTGCAATCAAGGGCATTAGAGTCACAAATGCTTAATCAACTCATAACAGCAACACTTACGGGTAGGTTCGGTTATGGGCAGATATTTATTTCTTTGCTTTTACTTTAATTGAATATGATGTTAAAATGCCACCTGTCAAACCACTTATTAAAGCATCCCCAACCGTAAATCTTGTCACAACCTCACAATTTCCATCTCCAGGTGTGTTTACACTTGTCTTACCTATTGGAACAATACCCAAAATAACCAAAACTGCTTGCCTTTTGCGTAAGTATATTCAGTACCTTGAGTTTCCCTTGTTTTAATCGATGAGTAGATTCAATACGTAATTGCCAATATACACCTCAACCGATACGAGGGAAACAGATACCAAAAGGTAACGGAAAATTCCGAACACTAGGTATTCCCACCGTAATAGACAGGATACTTCAACAAGCTGTTTTAAGAGTACTTATGCCAAAATACGAGTATATGTTCTCCAACTACAGTTATGGATTTCGTCCTAATAGGAACACTCACCAGGCAATAGGGAAATCATTAGAATACATAAACACAGGTTATCAACACATTGTGGAAATAGACCTGCAAGGATTCTTTGATGAAGTTGACCACGTTTTATTATTGCAACTATTGTATCGCAAGATAAAATGTAAAGCAGCTATGACACTCCTGCGCAGATGACTACGTGTTCCAATCGAACAAAACGGAAAACTAAAGAAACGTCGCAAAGGCGTTCCACAAGGTAGCCCAATAAGTCCATTGCTTTCCAACATCATATTACATGAGTTAGATGAACACATGGAAGCCAAAGGAATGAAATTTGTCCGATATGCAGATGATTTTAGCATTTGTTGTAAGACTAAATCACAAGCTAAATTTCAAGGTAACGAAGTTTGCAAATTTTTTAGAGACAAACTAAAATTGCCAATAAACCGAGAGAAAAGCGGAATACGCAGACCTGTAAACTTCCAAATTTTAGGATATGGGTTTGTGCCGACTTATCGTAAAGGCGAAAAAGGCAAATATCAATTAGTTGTAACTAAGAAACGCTGGGAATCTCTTAAATTCAAACTAAAGGAGATTACAAGGAAAACTTATCCTTTGAGTTTTGACGAACGAATTACAAGAATAAACCAAGTTATTCGTGGATGGATAAACTACTTTAAGTATGCAAGCATTAGCCAAAAACTACAAGAACTAGATGGCTAGTTAAGAATTAAGCGAAGCGTATCACGAATACCAATAAAAATCAAACATAGCATGAGTAAACCGTCTTCGATATTGTATTTGGCATCATTGGAAGAATTAGAAGCGAAGAGGAAATCACGAACACCACTTAAAAAATAATTAATTTGTGAGTAAAACAGAACGTAAGCGTAAAAACCTTTGGTTTGGATATCCGTAATAATTATTAGGTGTATAAATCTTTTAAAAGTCTTTCGAGATATTTGGACTGTAATGGGTGCGGAGAGGAGTATTTGGGGCTGGTGAAGTGGTGAAGGTGGCGGGCTTTTCTTCCAAATATTATTTCACCATAGTTTGAATTATATAAAATTATGTGCTCGATTAATAATGAAATTATTGATACAGGAACAGTTGTGGTTAAATAAATTGAAAAATTTATCTTGTTAATACGATATTCTTTTCTTCGATTATTTTACGAAGGTTAATCAGAGCATAACGCATTCTACCAAGAGCGGTATTAATGCTCACATTGGTTTGGTCGGCAATATCTTTAAAGCTCATACCACCGTAATGACGCATCATGATAATCTGTTTTTGCTCATCTGGGAGATACTCAATCAAATTACGGACATCGGTTGTTATTTGGTCTCCAACCATACGGTCTTCGATGTTCTCATCCGAAAACTTTTCATTGTTGAACAAATCAACTTCGTGGTCGTCGTTTGAGTAAGTGTTTAGATTTTTCTCTTTTCTAAAATAATCTATTGTTATATTATGAGCAATTCGAATCACCCAACTTATAAATTTACCTTTATCAGTATAAGTACCCGCTTTTAGCGAATTTATCACTTTAATAAAAGTCTCCTGAAATAAATCGTCAGCGACATGTGTGTTTTTTACAGTAATAAGGATATAAGAATAAACCTTTTGTTTATGACGTGAAATAAGTATTTCCATACATTTTTTTTCACCCTTCATGAATCCCTCAATCAATTCCTGATCTGAGCTTGTTTTCAAATTCATAACTATTATATTTAGAGTTACAGGGTAAAAGTTTTATCGATATATGGTTTCCTTTCTTTTTTTAGTTTTATAATTGTTATTACGCAGAACAACAAATTTTGTTCCACAAAGTTAAATGTTTTTTTAATATAATCAAAATAAAATGTGAAATGTGTGTAATATACTTGTAAAATCCAGCATAAAGGCTGGGGTTTATTGTTCTTTTGGCTTTTCTTGTGTTTTTACTTCCCAGGCACCTTTATACTTAAAAGATAATTTACCCCAATATTCAGAACTATATGCTGCGACACGGTCAATTGTAGCATCAATTTCTTCTTTTTGTAAATTGTCTGCTTCGCGAAGATTAAGCACATAAATCCAGCCTTCTCTTTTGCATATCCAACATCCATAGAGGGAGTAGTTTATTTCAAGAAGGTCAATTGCAAATTCTTCTTTATTATTATCAACCATTTTGCATAAAGGGCTCATTACTTGAAAATAGTATTTCTCGGGGTTTGCAGGATACGAGAATACATCAATCCAAAGTGTTGAATTCTTGTATTTAAATGTCCACTGACCTTCTTTTTGTCCTCTTGCACTAACTGGATCGGTTTCTACTTCTTTAATTGAACTTTCGATGTATTCACTTAGATGGTATGGTATCATAGCTATGTTTTTTTACAAAAATAGAAATAAGTGCATTATCTCAATCTTTTATTTCTTTAATTAGTTGGTTTAATTTATTAATTTGCTCAATTGTTCCAAGTGCAAATAGTTTGTCTTTGCAGGAAATAATATAATCTGCATCGGGATTTAAAACATAAGTGCCGTCTGCTGTGCGAACTCCAACAATGTTTACTCCTGAAACGTTTCTAATTTTTAATTCACGAATAGTTTTTTGTTTAAATGTTGCGCCGATGTTTGAGAATGAAATTTCTTCTAATCTCACATCATCTTTTTGTTGTATCATAACGTGATCTAAAAACTCTACGACATCTGGCTGTGCGACTAGTTTGGCCATCCGTTGCCCGCCTAATTTGTCAGACATGATAATGTTTGTTGCTCCAGCTCTTAGTAGCTTTTTATCTGCATTATCGTCAGATGCCCGACTTATTATTATAAGGTCTGGATTTATTTCGCGTGCCGAAAGAACAACAAAACGATTGTCTGCATCATTAGGAAGTGTTGGTATTAATGATTTTGCTTTTTCAATTCCGGCTTCTGATTGCACACTCTCTTGAGTTGAT
>JAQVPT010000048.1 GCA_028701945.1 Bacteroidales bacterium | reverse complement strand
CCATTCGTGATTCTTTAAGTGATATGAAGAAAAGTGCAAAAGCGGTAAATTTAGTGTATGTATCTACTAATGAACCAGGTATCCAAAGAAAACGTAAAGGAAAAAAGTTTTATTATTTTGATGGTAAGACAAAAATTAAAGATAAAACTGAATTAGACCGCATCAAAAATTAAGCATACCGCCTGCGTGGAAAAATGTTTGGATCTGCAAACAAATAAATGGACACTTGCAAGCCACTGGTTTAGATGTGTTAAAACGAAAACAATATCGATATCACCCCGCTTGGAATATCATAAGAAAAAAAACAAAATTTTATCGGCTGTACGAATTTGGAAAACAAATACCGACAATTCGAACGACAATTGAGCTGCATTTATCCTTACCAGGATATCCGAAGGAAAAGATTTTAGCTGCCGCAATAAGTATATTGGAGCAAACTAGCATTCGTGTAGGTAATTCATTTTACGAAAAGCTATACGGTTCTTTTGGACTGACTACCTTAAAAAACCGACATATAACACTTACAGGTTCGCAATTGCGTTTCACATTTAAAGGGAAAAAAAATATTAGACATAACATAACTTTAAAAAGCAAAAAGCTTGCTCGCATTATCAAAGCATGTATTGAAATACCTGGGAAAGAATTATTTGAATTTTATGATACAGATGGAAATATTCATGGCATTAATTCGGGTATGGTAAATCGTTACATACGCGAAATATCAAACGGTTATTTCACTGCAAAAGACTTTAGGACATGGTCTGGTACTGTTACCGCACTTAATGCTTTTTTAGAAAGTGGTGATTTTGAAACTAGCACAGAAATGAATCAAAAAATAGCTACTGTCTTCGATGTAGTGGCTAAACAATTGGGCAACACACCTAATGTATGTAAAAATTATTATGTTCATCCTGTAATTGTAGATATCTACAAAAAAAAGAAAATGGATAAATATTTAGATATATTGAAAACTTTAAAATCAAATGATGACGATAAGATGCTAATGCCAGTAGAGAAACTTTTGATGAAAATACTTGAAAAGAACTAAATTCTTCATCTAAAAAAACACAAAAACATAACTAGTAATAATGTGTGATTTATGGTAGCCTATTTGCAAAATTCATAGTGCAAATTAGCTTTAATTATGTAACGATTTCTATAAATTATGTAACATAATACGTGTTTTACAATATAATTTTGCTTTGTAATTATAATATTTAATGATTTAAAATGGAAAGAAACCAAAGTGCTATTAAAACAAGTTAACTAACAAACATTCAAAAAACTTTAAAAGGCGTATTAATAACTTTAAAACAATGGAAACAATGAAAACAATTACAAAAGCTCTTATCGACCATCATGAGGAAATACGTAAGTTAGTAAAGAAAGTAAAAAAAGATAATTCAAAATTTATCTTTCTCAAAAAGCATCTCGACGTACATCATGAGTTGGAAGAAGACCTATTATTAAGCAAGTTGCATAAAATCAAAAAGATTAAGGACGAATCGCTCGAATCACAGGAAGAGCATGTCATTCTTAATTTAGCCTTACTTGATTTAATGGACTTTCCTAAAGACAACGAACGCTGGATGATTAAATTCAAAGTTTTCGAGGAAATTCTCGACCATCATTTAAGTGAAGAGGAAGAAGAATTATTTCCAGAAGCTGAAAAAATATTAAGCAAAAAACAACTTACAGACTTAGGTGCAGAATTCGAAGAGTTGAAGGAATTACGCTTGTCGGCTGCTTTGGAAACTAAGCCTATAAAGGAATCAGAAAAGCCTAAGAAATAAATTTACAGACTATTTTTCAATCTTTTTAAGGGTTGTTAAATAATAATGGATCCAGAATTGAAGAAGATATTTTATAGTTTGACAATCCCTTAGATTAATTCCTTGCGAAAAGACAGCGAGGAATTTATTTTTCTTTTGATAAAATATGAAATGCAAAAAAGCGGCAGTCGTTCCGTCAAAAGCATATTTTTAAAATAAAAAATTATAAAAAATGGATTTACGATCGAATGAACCTTATTGGTTAATCAAAAATGCTTTTGTAAAAAGTTATCCCTCATTGGATGAATCCATATCAACAGATATTTTGGTGATTGGAGGAGGAATTACTGGAGCTTTAATTGCTCATAAATTGTTGCAAGAAGGTAAAGACGTTGTTTTGGTTGACAAACGTGATGTTTGCAATGGAAGTAGTGCAGCTAGCACAGGAATGCTTCAATATGAAATTGATGTGCCATTACATAAACTTATTGAACAAAGAGGACTTGATTGTGCGGTTTCTGGATATAAGAATTGTGAAAAAGCAATTTTTGACCTTAAAAAGATAATTGATGATATCAAAAGCAATTGTTCTTTTGAATTTAAAAAAAGCATATACTTTACCCCTACCCGAAAGGGAATCAAGTTTATAGAAAAAGAATTTAATACAAGAAAAAAGTATGGATTTAAGGTTAATTGGCTCGAAAAGGAAGCATTGATGAAATTAGGTTTGGATGCTTATGCTGGAATCGAATCTGCATCTGGAGCAATAATCGATCCTTACAAGTTTTCCTACGATTTATTAGAGTACTGCTCGAAAAAGGGGATGAGAATTTTTGATCGTACTGAAATTCAAGAAATTAAAAATGAGAATAATAAAATTCTAGCAAAAACTCAGAATAAAATATCGATTCAAGCCAATCATATCATTCATTGTACAGGTTACGAAAGTATAAATACGCTACGAGAGAATATAGTCGATCTCAAAAGCACGTATGCATTAGCCTCTGAAGTATTCGAGGAGATTCCCAACACATTTAAAAACCACATTTATTGGGATAATTCTTCTCCTTATTTCTATTTCAGAAAAACTTCTGAAGGTCGTTTAATTATGGGAGGTTGCGATGAACAATTCAAAAATGCTACAAAACGTGATTCACAGATTTCAAAAAAACAGAAAGATTTAACAAAACAATTTCGAAAATACTTCCCTAGCATTAATTTCAAACCCGACTATACATGGGCTGGAACTTTTGGTGAAACAACTGATGGCTTGCCTTATTTTGGACGACCAAATCAAAAAACTAATGAACATTACTTTCTAGGATTTGGTGGTAATGGTATTACATACAGCGTTATGGCAAGAGAAGCAATCATGCATTCTCTAAATAATACTAATCATCCTTTTTTAAATGATTATAGTTTTGGACGCTAGTGAGACAGTCATGTAGCAAAATTGTTATTTACACAAATCCTTATTAACCAATCTTAATGGAAAATTCTATAACATTATCTTTATTTTATGTAACACATTAGGTGTTACGATACCGTATTTTTGTTATAAAACTTTTTTAATTATTAACAATAAAATATAAATAAAATGGAAAACAAAAAAAATGACAGAAACGACAGAAACGACAGAAAGAATGAAAGAAATTCTAAACGTCAAGATCTACACTCAAACCATCACGAGAATGAAGGTAACGACAAAATCAACAAACCAGTTTCTTCAAAAAAAATGATAGACAAAGAAGAAGATAAAAGAAAGCAGACTGGGAAAAGCAGCAGTGCAGACCACGAGAAAAACAAAAGTGAAACTCGTTAATATCAGATGACAGAGTTAAGTTGATTGAATTTATAAATACAGCGTAACAACGAGGCTCCTTAATTCAAACTAATTCAAGTAGTAAAAATAACAATTTAAAACAAAAAATTATGAGTAACATACTTTATATTATAGCAGTAATTTTAGTGATTTCATGGGCAATCGGATTTTTTGCCTACAGTGCAGGGTCCATTATTCACATACTTCTAGTTATCGCGGTAATTGCGATAATTCTACGAATAATACGTGGTAAAAGACCAGTTTAATCAAAATTATTAACAAAACAAAGTGAAATAAACCAAAGAGAATTTAAAAACCAGTGTAAATTAATCTTTTATAAGAATATAAAAAGTGCATAAGGATAAACTCTTTAAAAAGAAACTTTAACGTAACTGTAACATGAAAAAGCAAATATTAATATACACATTATTTATGGCACTCCTTACTACATTTTCTGGATGTGCGGTAGTCGAAGGTGTTTTTAAAACTGGAATGGGAGTAGGAATATTTTTGTCAATATTAATTCTTGGGTTAATAATTTTTATTTTCTCGCAAATCTTTAAAAGAAAAAAATAGTGGATTTTCAATCTACAATATCAGCTTTGAGACAAATAAAATTATAAAATATTTTACTTCTCCCATTCTTTGAGTTACTAACAATTTAAAACAACAAAAATATGAATATAGATAATAAACAACCTAACAACACACCAATTGAAGAATACAGATTATATTCATTGGAAGAAAAAGAAAAAATTGTCGAAGTATTAAACTCTCTAGTCCAAATAAACAATGATCGCATTGAGGGTTATGGACAGGCAGCCGAAAGTACCGATGACATTGATCTTAAAGTTTTATTTAATAGGATGATATCCAAAAGCCAGAGCTTGAAAATACCTCTGATTAAAGAAGTGCGTAAATATGGTGGCGAACCTACTGAAGCTACTACTACTTTAGGTAAAGTATTTCGTGTATGGATGGATTTTAAAGCAACTCTTAGCGGAAAGGATCGAAAAGCGATACTTAAATCGTGCGAATATGGAGAATCTGCCGCACAAGATACTTATACAGATGCAATTAATGAAAATGAGTATCTCCCTTTTAGTATCATTGAAATGGTAACTGACCAAAAAGTCCAACTCAATGATGACTTAAATTATGTCAAATCATTAATAGAAAAGCAATAATATGATAATTCTATAAACACATTGACATAGAAAGCTGAAACAATAAATAAACTGAGAAGGTAATTATAAGTAGAATTCATGTGAAGTATAAACTAATAAAATTATGAAAAATAAATCAACATTATTTAACCATCTGATTCAAGCATTAGAATCTTATGTAAAATCGAAACTTGAATTATTACGCCTCAAAGCGACTGCAAAATTCACGGAAATAGTCTCGGCAATTATGTTAAAACTATTCGTAGTTATTGTTGTATCTCTAATGAGTATTTTAATAAATATAGGCATAGCTTTATGGATTGGTGAATTGATGGGTGAATTTTATTGGGGTTTTATTATTGTCTCAGCTTTCTATGTCATTATTGCTCTCTTAATGATTCGTTTGCCTAATATACTAAAATCCACAATCAAAAAATTTCTGATCTCTGAAATGCTAAGCCTAATAGCAGATAAAAAAGAACAAGGCTAATTATTATTTAACGAATTAACTAAAGTTTAATATCTAAAAATATAAACTCTAAAATATGTGAATTTCAAAATTAATAAAGAAAGAAAAAAAACTTAATACATGGAAAAGAAAAAAAGAATGAGAAAAGTGTGGAGAATAGTTATCCCCATAGTTGCAATATTAATAATTGTTCGAATTATATTGCCTTACGTTATAGTGCATTACGTCAATAAAAAGCTTAGCTCTTTGGATGAATATTATGGGCATATTGATGATATTGATCTTAATTTATACCGAGGTGCTTACATTATAAAAGACTTCTATTTAGAGAAAGTTGACACCATATCAAAAGAACATTTACCATTTATTTCTTTCAAAGCAGTTGATCTTTCGATAGAATGGAAATCCTTATTTCATGGTAGAATAGTGGGAGAACTTGACATCACAGAACCAGTCGTGTGTTTTACTAAAGACAAAGTAGAACCTGCCGACATTCAAAACGACACTCTGGATTTTCGCAAAGCACTCAAGAAATTTATGCCACTTAAAATTAATTACTTTAAAATTAGTGATGGTAAACTCCAATTTATCGACCCCAATTTCAAGCCTAAAATAGACGTTGCCATAACCAATATACAAGTTGTTGCAGAAAACTTATCATCTGTACAGGATTCAACGATACTTCCCTCAACAGTAAATGTTAGTGCAGATATATATAAAGGCAATTTCAATCTGAAAATGGAAATTAATCCTCTTGCAAATTCTCCTACTTTCGATCTTAACGCAGAATTAGAAAATACAAGTTTGCCTGATTTAAATGATTTTTTAAAAGCGTATGCAAAATTTGATGTCCATACAGGAAGTTTTGGATTGTTTACTGAAGTCGCTTCAAAAAATGGAAAATTTGTAGGATATGTGAAGCCAGTTATAAAAAATCTTAAAGTCAAAGGTTCAGAAGACAGACATGATTCATTCTTGAATAAACTATATGAGTCATTGGTTGGTGCGACAGGAGTAGTACTAAAAAATTCTGAAGAGAAACAGGTTGCAACAAAAATCCCATTTGAAGCTAATTACGAAGAAACAACTGTAGAAACTTGGTACGCTCTATTGCAAATATTACGAAACGCATTTGTACAAGCCCTGTATCCTGCTATTGACAATGAAATAACTATTCTTTCTGTGGATAAAGTAGAAACAGAAAAAGAAAAAGGAGTTTTAGAAAAGCTTTTAACAAAAGATAATTAAATCGGATGCATTATGAAAAAAACAATATTTAGTAAAACTTTCCGACTTCTAAAAACCACTTTTAAAAATTGGTGGGGTCGTAATCCATTTCCACAAAGTGAAGTCATTGCATATAACGCCATATTTTCATTACCAGGATTGTTGGTTGTTGTGTTAGCAATTACAGGTTATTTCTTTGGTGGCGATGCAGCAAGTGGGAAACTATATAGCGAAATATCTCAGACTATGGGGCCAGATACTGCCGATCAAATTCAAAACATGGTATCATTTGCCAATAAAAGTAAAGATTCCGTATGGGCAACCGTACTTGGTATAGGCATAATTATATTTGGTGCGACAAGAGTTTTTGCACAATTTCAAAGATCATTAAATACAATTTGGGAAGTTAAAGAATCCCAAAAAAAGTCCGGTATATGGTCATTTATCCAAACAAGAATTTTTTCCTTTGGATTAATTATATCTATAGCTTTTTTACTGCTTATTTCACTATTAATATCATCTTTACTTTCAGCATTCAGCTCATGGGTAGTCCAGAACTGGTCTGAATCATTATTGATATTATTCAAAGGGCTGAGTTTTTTAGTCTCTCTCAGTATAATCGCAGTTTTATTTGCTTTATTGTTCAAATTTTTACCTGATGTCAAAATAAAATGGCGTACGGTATGGATAGGTGCATTTTTAACTTCCCTTTTATTTACGATAGGGAAATCAGGCTTGGCATTATATTTTGGCAAAACCGACCCCGGTTCAGGATATGGTGCAGCGGGTTCTATTATTCTTATTCTATTATGGACAACATATTCATCAATGATAGTATTCTTAGGTGCTGAATTTACTAAAGTATATTCGGATTATGTGCATGGCAAATTGGACGATGATTTTAAAGTAAAAAACAAAATTGATAATAACGAACCCATAGAGTGCAAAGAAAAAGAAATAGACTTAAAAAAAAGTTATTAAGATATTCTATTGTTTTGGATTTCTTTAAGATGTATCTTCAAATACCAATTTCAAGTCATTTAACGAAAGTGGATATTTTGTAACTTTAAAATTGAATTCTGTAACATTTCTGAGTAGATAAAGGCTTAAATTGAATTTTACTAATTAAAACAAACACAGATGAAAAATTTTAAAACATTAATACTTTTAGTGATGGCGGTTGCCTTTGTATCGTGTAATCCCAAATTCTACACACCTAATACTCAAAACGTGCCTTTAATTACAGAAAAAGGAGAAACTAATTTAACTCTTTCGGGTAATTTTAATCAGGTCGAGTTTCAAGGAGCCTATGGGCTTTTTGAGAATATTGCAATAAAAACGAATGCAGGTTTATTTATTCCATCAGACCTTGAAAACGGGAATGGTGGTTCTGGAAAATTCATTGAGTTTGGTGGCGGATACTTTAAACCCTTGAATAATAATTTTGTTTTTGAAACTTATGCAATAATAGGTCTCGGCACATTTGAAAATCACTTTCCCTCTACTATGGATAGCCACCCACAAACATTGGGTGATATTTCTGCCAATATTTTGAGAATTGGAATTCAGCCTAATTTTGGATATAAATCTAAATATTTTTCAGTTGCGTTGTCTTCAAGGATTGTTAACCTTTCGTATAGCAATATAAGTGGGGACTTGATTTTTGAAGATGCAAATCAATTAGCGTATTTAAAAGACAATCCTTCTAACTACTTGTTAGAACCAGCACTAACAATTAAGGCTGGATTTGAGAAATTAAAGTTACAAGTACAATATGGATATAGTTTGAATTTATCCAATACTGATTTCAAACAGGATAAGACATTCTTAACTATTGGACTCAATTTCAACTTTAAATAAAAATGATTGATTCTGAAAAATGATTTTAATCTGGTAAATAATTGATTTCAGACAGAATATAAAACTAAGCAACCAATAATAATATGAGAATCTTATAACTTTTTCGTTATATTATATAATACGCATTTGCATAGAATTAGATTACTTTGTAATTATAAAATCATACAAATATTAACAAAAAAATGAAAAAAATGAAAACAAAAATTAATTTAGTTATTTTAGCGATCTTAGTCGCATCTGGAGTCCTTCTCGAATCTTGTAAAAAAGAAACCACAGAAACGAATATGGTAGTAAAAAAGTGGAACTTGGTGTCCAAAACTGTATTGGGTGACGACATTGCAACTGATTGTGAAAAATTATCAACATGGGATTTCAAAGCCGACAATACGTATGTTATTGATGATAATTGCGGTGATGTAGAAACAGGAACTTGGAGTATGGCAGAAGATGGAAAAACCTTAACATTGGATGATGTTACTGCTTATAAAGTAATAGAAATCAGTCTAGCTAAACTCGTAATCGAAATGCAAGTTGCTGACGTTGGATTGGTTCGATGGACATTCAGCTAGATACTGTTAATAGTCTTTGCAAGAACCGAGTTTACGAGCTCAGCGCAGCTAAAACGTCATATACTTCGAAAGCCTTGTATTTGACGTTTTCTTACCTGTCTGCCGACAGACAGGTTAAAGACTTAAAAACAAGGAGTTTTAGCAGGACTGCGATGCACTGATCCGCCAACTGTCGGAGAAGTGAGCTCGTAAACTCGGTTCTTGCAGGCACAATATAATCTCAAAATAACAATTTTTGGGATATTATTAATTAGCGGTATAATGGAGTATCGGTTTACCTGTTTCAAAATCTTGAAAATCAAAATCTGTAGTTTGATATGAATTAAATTTAAAAATATTTAATCCTTCATCTGGAATTATTGGGTAAAACGAGAAGGCAATTTGGAAAGTATTTATTGCTAAGTTGTTATTCTTTATCAAAATCCCCAAACTTATATGAGCATATAGTTGACTTTTGCGAAAACCATTTATAGCATCGCCTAACATACCTAACGAAAATGCCATATACGGACCAAATTGAAAACCTATAAAATTCCATGGTGCATATAGTTGCGTCTGCGAAGTCAAGAGTAATCTGTGGGTATTAAAAACAAGAGGATTATCAAACTCTCTTATGGTGTATTCATTATTTAGAATCAAGCTATTATGTTCATTAAGGTTTGCACCTATAACAAGTTGAGGCTTTATAAATTGTCTAATTTTCCACCGATTTATTTTAATAAGTTTGGTAAAATAATTTATTTCGGCGATAAAAGCACCTTTTTCTACTTTTGACGTACCTAAAAATGTTCCATACTCGATGTTTGAACTCAAGAAACCCCATGAGTAATAATTTCCCCAAGAAATACGACCGCCGATATAAATAGATCCAACATTATTTTTTTTTCGAAAACCTCCAGTTAAACTGATGACTTTACCGACTGGAACATCTTCTGTTGTCCCAAATTTGAAAATATATTTATCCTTTACATATAAGCGCGATGATATACCCAAACTTGCAAGATAGAATTGCTCATCAGTATAAAAATTAAGTGTATCTAATAGATTAAGTGGTTTTTCTAGAAATCTCGTCTTAATAAACCTAAAAGCTGAAACATAATTAGTTATACCACTACTATTTGTATTTTTCTGGTTGAAAGGTATCGCAACCCCAGCCCAATAATCTTGCTTATTATATTTAAAATACATGTTATTATTAGACCAAAAAGTTTTAGAATGTTGATGCTGAGATAATATTATGCCCCCAATCCATTTTGTTATTGGTGAAAAAAACGATCTATTCAAGGCAAAACTTTTAATAGAATTTCCATATTCATCGTTACCGTATTGCAGAGTTGAATTAATAAAAGTATTCGAGATATTTGGGATGAAATATTTTGTCATAAAGACGTAAGAATCCGTCGAATAATCCCATACCAGATTATTATAGAACTTATGCCCTAAGCCCAACATGTTATTTTCTGTTATATTAAAAGTGGCACGAGAATCTAAATTTGAAACAAAGGGTATGAAACTCCATTTATCTAATTCCCTAATAAAAACATCCACAGAATCTGGCTGATTTGGAACCATTTCGACATGAAACGAAACATCAGTTATATAATTCATGCTGCGAACTAAGCGTTCGGATTCTGTTACTAAAATTGCCTCGAGAGGTTGGTTTTTAGAGATTAGTAATAAATTACGAATGCTATTTTCTCTTGTTTTAATGTGTAAACTATTTCCTACTCTAGCTATAAAACCTTTCGGTGATACAGTGGTATCGACAATTGAATTTCTAAAAGGGTCTAGTGTTTCGATTATAATATTCCTAATTATCTTACCTTCAAATATAGAATATGAGTCCTGCTTTAGCTCCTTATTTTTCTTTATTTCCGACGAATCATGTATAACGAGCTTGAGAACCATGTTATACATGAACGTGGTAAATTTACTATTAGTTTCATATTTCGCATAATTTTTTAACCCATGAGTCGAATCGCTTACTGTTTTATTATCTTGAGAATATACATTGCATGCAAACATCAAAAACATGACAATTAAAGTAAAAATTTTGAGCCTCATTTGTATTTTTATTTAAAAAAACATAAAAACCACTTCCTATCAATTATACTTTAATTATTACGTTCTTTTTCTTCAGCCTTTCTTTTGCGTTTAAAATAGCCTCTAAAAAATATGTTTTCCTTAGCTGCATTCATATTTTCATTTAGCCCTTTTGAGCTTTTGCGCAGGTTTAAAATTGTCATATCAAGATTTTCTGCAATGGTAGAATCTTGTAATAATCGTCCAATAGTTCCTTCACCTTTATTTATTTTTATCATTATTTCTGCCAATTCATTGGTAATTATAGCTATGTTACTAACAGAGACCTGCATATCTGCCATTATTTCGTCTGTTTCAACAGGCTCAACTGATGAAATCATTTGTCCATGTTTTATAGAAGGGGAATCTGAAGCACCTTGAGAAATAGTTATTAACCTATCACCAATAATACCCTCGGAACCTATTGTGGCCTTGCTGTCGCTTTTTATAAACTTTTTATAATCTTTTTTAATTAACATATCAACTTTAGCAGTTGAATCATTAATAATTTGAATATTATCTATTACTCCAATTGGGATACCCGAAAATCTCACAGTATTTCCTACTTGAAGTCCACTTACATTATAAAAATTTGCAGATACTTTAAAAACAGAATCGAATAAATTTTGCTGTTTTCCAATAATAAAGATTGCAGCTACAAACAATGTCAGCCCACCAATTATAAACAATCCCAATCTTACTTTGAATTTCTCTGTATGTGTTTCCATGATTTTTTTATATTTATTTATTAAAAAAAGTATTTACGTTGGGGTCAGTAGATTTTTCAAACTCTTCGAGACTCCCCTCCTTATAAATTATACCGTCTCTTAACATAAGTAAACGATTTGCATTTGTGCGTGCACATGATATATCATGTGTTATTATTATGGACGAAGTTTTGTATTTTTCTTGCACTTCGTTGATAAGTAAGCTTATTTCATTAGAAGTTACTGGATCAAGACCAGTTGTGGGTTCATCATAAAGCATTATATCTGGGGCAACAACTATTGTACGAGCCAAGCTTATTCTCTTTCTCATTCCTCCCGATAGTTCAGAAGGCATTTTATTCAAGGAATTTGGTAATCCCACATTTTCCAAGACTTCTGTAATTTTATCTTTAATTTCTTGTTCCGTAAGATGCTTTTTTATTTTTCTTAATTGGAATTCCAAATTTTGTTTAACTGTCATGGAATCATATAATGCACCACTTTGAAATAAGAAACCAATTTTTGTTCGGAGCTGGTTCAATTCTTTATAATTTAGAGTTGTAATCTCCTGCCCTAACACATTAATTTTCCCTCCATCTGCATTTAATAATCTAACAATACATTTTATTAATACAGATTTTCCACTGCCAGATTTCCCAAGAACCACCAAGTTTTCGCCTTTATAAAGTTTTAAGGATACACCCTTAAGAATCTCCAAATCGTCAAACGCTTTCTTAAGATTAGATATCTCAAGAACGGTTTGGTTCTTATCAATTGCATTAGGAACATTTTGAATTATATCAATTTCCTTTAAAGTCATAATACTATCATATTAGCTATTTGAGCCGCAATTAAATCAATTACAATTACAAAAAGAGAGGACAATACTACCGCCGAATTTGCTGCAACCCCAACACTAGCAGTTCCTCTTCCTGCGGTGTAACCTTTATAGGAACCGACAATTCCAATTATTGCACCAAAAAAAAACGATTTAACAACTGCTGGAAGAAAATCAATAAACGCTACGGGGGCAAATGCTTGTGTAAAGAACAAAACAAAGTTTACGTTACCTTTTATATTAGCACCTACCCAACTTCCTAAGATCCCTAAAGCATCTGCATATAATATTAACAAAGGAATCATAAGAGTTGCAGCAGCCACACGAGTAACAACTAAATAACGCATTGGATTGATTGAGGAAACTTCCATGGCTTCAATTTGTTCGGTTACTTTCATTGAGCCTAATTCGGCTCCCATTCCCGAACCAATTTTACCCGCACATATTAACGCAGTAACAACTGGCCCCATTTCTATGATAAGCGACAAACTAACCATACCTGGAAGCATTGAAACTGCTCCAAAACCGAGTAAGATAGGATACGATTGAATAGTTAGCACTAAACCAATTATGGCTCCAGTAACAGTAATTAATGGTAATGACTTATACCCTATTTTATAACATTGTCGGAAAAATTCCTTCCATTCAAAATTACGCGAAAACGTTTCTCTTATAACCGCAACAATAAATAAGAAAAAATTAGCAACTTCTACTAAAAAAGCACTAGCAAATTGTTTTTTATCTAACAACTTCCCACCCAGCATCTTTAATTGGTTAATTACAACCCCTTTTACTTTTATTTCATTAGTGTCTATTTTCATACTAAAGTTTTTTGAATTCAAGTAAATAAAATCATCTTTAACTTACCTAACTTACTTTCGTTTTGATTTTTTCTTAATTGAGTTAATTTTAAATAAAGAAGGCATATCGTCACCTAGCAAAAAGCCAAAAGGCTTCAAGCTGTCAATACGATCAAAAACTATCTTAAGTATTGCAAGTATCGGTATAGATAAAAACATTCCACTTAGACCCCAAAGAGCTCCTCCCACAATTACTCCGATTATAGCTACTAGTGCATTTATTTTGACTTTAGATCCAACTATTTTTGGAACAATGAAATTATTATCTATAAATTGAATAACAGAGTAAAGTATAAGAACATAAAAGACATAAGAAATGGAATCTTTTGTTACCACAGCTATCATAATATATAAAACAACAGCCATTAATCCACCTAAATAAGGAATTAAATTTAGTAAAGCACCGATGATTCCAAGAATGATTGCATATTTAAGTCCTATAATTAGCAACCCCACAGAGTTGAGAATAGCAATAATGGCAGTTTCAATTAATAGGGCTAATAAATAATGATGAATAATACTTTTAGTTAAACCCAGTATTTCGTTTACTTCCCGCCTATTATCTTTTCCAAAAGCTATGCGAAAAAAGTTAAGTAATATTGGTCGATAATATAATATCATAAATGTATAAACAGGTATTAAAACTAAAGCAGTCAAAGAGTTCAAGACAGTACTAAAAGAATTCACAAAGACATCTTGACCGTGATTTAAAATACCACTCTTTGTACGACTAACATATCCGTTTATTTCTTGGGTACTAATATTAAGAGTGCTGGATATCCAAGAAATGCCAGCATCTAAAGTTTCATAAAACTTATCAAATAATGCTGGCAAAGCATTTATAAATTGATTCAATTGAGACGATAGGAGCAAAATTAACGTAGCAACTATTATTAATAACAAAACCAAGGTAATAGAGATAGCTAATACCCGATTAAATCTTTTGCGAATTAAAAAATCAACAAATGGGTTAAGTGTTATTGCTATTACAACAGCATGCACTATTGGCACAATTATATCTTTGGCGATAAATAGTGTTGCAAAGAACACAAATAAACCGACTATGATTAAAGATATTCTCGAAGAATGCGGATATTTAATAGTCGCCTTCATCTACTTCATTTTTTTCTTAAAACATTGGCAAGTAAACGCATGACATAGTTTTTTATATTTTCTGAATTATTTGAAATAAAATTGGTAACACCAGCTTGTACTAGGTTACCAAAAACCTTTTTATAGCCGTCTTTTGAAGAACCAAAAACAATTTTTCTAGAAAGATAACCTGCTATAAGACTTAACGAAGTCCCAACAATATCATTATCAACATCGCTTGGATCAGCCAGGTTATTTAGTCCGTTTTTCATTAAATTTATTGGTCTAAAACTATCACAGGTCGTCTTAAACTGTTCCTTCAATAATCTCTTTTCATTTGCCTGTTTTAATTCAAGCAAAAGAATTGATTCTTGCAACGCATCTATTGAATTTAATTTTTTCATATTATCTTAATTCTGTAAGTGTGAAATAAATGATTCTCTAATTTGTTTTTTGATAAATTTCTTCATAAACAAGTACACAATTACTCCGACAATACCATAAAATGCAGCAACACCAAAAAAACCATAATATATTTTACCCAACATATCGCCCAGCCAAAGGGATAATCCAATATTTAATGTTGCAAAAAATGCAAAACCAGGAACAACGACCAAACCACGAGAAATAATAGTTGATAGTAGGTCAGCTGAAATATTTATTGTTTTCAGCTTATATAGTTCGATACTAGTTCTAATATAGTTCTCGACTTTTTTAACAAGGGGTTCAAATATGTACATTTTATTTTATTTAGAAAACAACTCACATTATCTTTCCTTTAAATAAAAGAATACTCTAATGTGAGTTGTCATAATTATATTAACTAGATTTCCCTTCCTTAACGAATTTATCCGCTTTGGATTTTACTTTCTCGTATGCCTCTGAAACATCTTCTTTTGCATTTTCAAACTTATCAGTAACTTCGTCCATTAAATCATCAAAACGTTCTTTAATGTCGTTCACCGTAGCTGAACTTTTTTTTGCGATTTTTCTTCTTGTTTTAGTTCCCTTATAGGGAGCAAACAAAATACCTAATGCTGCACCAGCGGCAACGCCAACCAATACGCCTGTAACAATTTTTCCTATACTCATAATTCTAATTTTTAAATTGATTAATAATTGTTTTATTTTTTTTTAGTTCCTCTGATTATTCTTAATAATACTGCAACAACCGCTATTACAATAAGGAT
>JAQVPT010000299.1 GCA_028701945.1 Bacteroidales bacterium | reverse complement strand
ATACTATAAATTTTTTATTCCTTATGCATTTAGGTATAGTTTTCTAATTTATAAATTTGTTTATTTGTATTAATATATCATAAATGCAGAAAGAGAATAGAAATATTTGGCGTACATTTAATATTTATTATAGGTACACAAGGAAATCAGGATTACTGTCTTTTGTAATCTCAAATCTTGTAAAAGTTGCTGCTATTATTGCTGTTGTTATTCTTGCCGTTTGGATACTTAATTCCTTTATTATTCAGGTTAGTGATATTCCCAGATTTTTAATTGAGAATTTTAGAACTGAGGTTGTTCTTTTGTTTTTTTTGTTTACCGAAAGTTTTTTAGGACTAATTCCACCCGATTTTTTTATCCTTTGGGTAAGTGAAATGAGTAATTTTTATTTATGGGTGGGACTTTTAGGCTTATTGTCTTATGTAGGCGGATTTTTTGCTTATTATTTGGGTTTTGCCGTGAGTAAACTCCCTAAGTGGAAAAATCGTTTGCTTAAGTTTTATGCAAAACATCTTGATAATATAAAAAAGTGGGGAGTTGTTTTTATTATTATTGCTGCTTTATTTCCCCTGCCTTATGCGACAGTTTGCACTCTTGCTGGAATACTCCGGTTCCCTTTACGTAGGTTGGGCTATATCGGTTTGTTTAGAATTGCACGATTTTTTATTTATGCTCCTATTGTAGCAGGGCTCGTATAGTACAAAATGCTTTTTCATTAATAATTTTTTATCGGAGTTTTATACAAACAGTTTAAATACGTTTTTGTAGTTATTTATCATTTTACTATTTTTACAAAAAAACTATTATGATTATCTTATTATCTCCTGCCAAAAGTCTTGATTTTGAGCGTCCTCTTCAGACAAGGATTGCAACAATACCCGAATTTATTCAACAAGCAAATAAGCTTGCTTCAGAATTGCAAAAATATTCGATATCGCAATTAAATGAGTTAATGGGTATAAGTAATAATCTTGCTATGCTTAATTTTGGAAGATTTCAGAATTGGTATGATGATGTCAATAACCCTGAAAATAAACAGGCTGTACGTGCTTTTATTGGTGAAGCGTATCGTGGATTAAAGGCAGAGGAAATGACTGAAGAAGATTTGCTGTATGCACAGGAGCATTTGCGAATTCTCTCAGGTTTATATGGCATTTTGCGACCACTTGATGCTATTCAAGCTTATAGACTTGAAATGGGAACGAAAATCGAAATTGGGGAGTTTAAAAATCTTTATCGGTTTTGGGATAATCAAATTACAAATAGTATTAATAATGCGTTGGGGAATTCAAAAACCATTGTAAATCTTGCTTCAAACGAATATTTTAAATCAATCAATAGAAAAAAACTAAATGCGAATGTTATTACTCCAGAGTTTAAAGAATATAAAAATGGAGTTGTTAAAATGATAACTGTTTATGTAAAAAATGCTAGAGGACAAATGACAAATTTTATTATTAAAAATAGAATTAAAGATCCTGAACAAATTAAAACCTTTGATATTAATGGATATCAGTTCGATGTAAACTCGTCTGATGAAGGCAGATGGGTTTTTGTTAGGTAAAACACTGTATTGGTTTACTCCTTTCAGTTATTTCGACTCCGCTTCTCAACACATCGCGTGAGCTCGTAGCAGAGCTACTCGGTTATCAGTACTTCGTTTCATCGTTCTATTACCTGCCTAAGCGTATGGAATTGGTTGAGGAAACATAGTCAATAATTTCATTGAAGAAAATCATAAACTCGTCATTATATGAACTATAATTATCTTCTAAAACTTTTATAGCATACGTAGATTCATTAGGTAACGAAGTGTGCTTTGACATTGTCTTTAATACGTCTTCTATCCCATAAATAGTAGCATATGAAGTTAGTCTTTTGTTGGCTATAAAAAATGGTGTAAACATCTGTAAATTTGATGGTATTATACTATAGTTACGTAGCAATAGTTTATGGAAATCACTTGCAAATTCACTTAACGATTGCTGATGAAATTGATCCCAATTAATGGCTAAAAAATGATCGTAAAAAATATCCATAACAATGCCAGAATATTTATGATATTGGTCATTTAATCGTCGCTTGCCTTTTCTTACTAGCTCATGATGATCAGTAAAAAAATCAATTTTTCGATGAAGTAAAATCCCTTTTTGAATTTGAGGTAAATATTTCGTATATTTATTTCCTTTTACATAATCCCCCATAAAGTTTCCGAGCATAATGTTTTTATCGTTTCCTGACAAATATAAATGTGATAAATAATTCATTTTAATTTATTTTGGACTTAATGTTACAACAAGAATTAGCATTTCTTCAAGCGAAAAATCACCATGCTAAAACGTATTTTAATAATATTTTAATAATGGGAATAATTATTGGGATAAACAAACAAATTGTGCTTAGAAGCAAAAACATATGACGTTGTAGGGTTTTCAGATGGTAAACGAGTTAATTCAGACTTTGTAATTGAAAAAAACTTTTATTATTCGTAAGATAAACTTTTGCCTGATTTAAAACGTTAATTTGTATGTTTGAGTGTGTTTTTGTGATGAAAATAATTGTAAAAAAGACACTGAGTGTATTGACAGACACTAATTAGTGAACAGTCTTAGTCTTGACACAATTTTGAGCAAACTAATTTCTTATCAGTTGTAATGTGCTTTTTTGCTCAATTTTGTTTCCGTTTAAATCCTCTCCTCTTATAATATAATAGTACGAACCTTCGCTTGCGTCATTATTACCTTTGATTTTACCATCCCAGCAAGTGTTAATGTCAGAGCTTTCAAAAACAACTTCACCTATTTTACTAATTATTTGGATGTTGAAGTTTTTTAATTCGTTTTCTGAGATTATCTTAAAATAATCGCCAATACCATCACCGTTTGGTGTGAAAATATTTGGAATTCGGAAAATAGTTCCTGAAACATGTATGCTTTCCGAATATTTAGCTATACAATTATTATTAATACTTGCAATAAGTTCAATTATATATTCTCCTTGTTTGTCGAAAGTAAATTCGGGGTTATCATTGACAGCAACATTATTTCCATTTACTTTCCATATAAATTTAATATCGGGGTTTTGTTCGTATCCATGATTATCTATCTTGGTGTAATTTCTTATAGAGTATTTATTTTTGTCTATTAAATCTTTTTCGATTATAAAATATGGGCTTATGTTTAAACTGTCTCTAACAAGCAGAGTATCATAAACATAGCAGGATTGAGAGTATTCGGTTTTTATGAAATATATTCCAGCTGACAGGTTGGTATAAGTGCCTGATGTAGAGTTTGTTAGGTTGTTTAATTCAGTTGAATATAAATTGAAATTGTTTGGGATAATACTTATACTTCCATTTTTATGTGAGCAAAATGATGATGTTATGTTAATATTATAATCTGGCTTACTATTTACATAAACTTCATCTGTGTAGGTGTGGGAGCAGTTGTTTGCATCAGTAAATAGAATTTGTATTTTATTATTGCCACTTTGCAACTCATTTATTTGATAAAGATTTTCACTTAATTTTGTGGTTTTCGTGCTTATAAATGATGTTTTATTATCGTTTTGATAAATGTTTACCAAAAGTTCTTGCCCATAGCAAAGTTTGTGGTTTTGGAATTTTACTGTTGGTGTTTTTATTTCATTAAACTTGATAATCAAACTATCTTTCATTATCTTATTATTTAGCTCTTTGCAGTAATAGATGGTGTGTTTTCCTGTTTTATTGGAGCTAATTATAATTTTCGCATCTTTTTTCGATGTTTCTAATGCTTCAGGGATTATTAAATTTTCAAATTCAGAAATGTTATTAATTTCAAATGATGTTCCGCAAATTGCAGTATCCTTGCAAGCAAAGTAATTGATATATTCGATTTTTAAAGTTTTATTTATTGGCTCGTTTGCCGAATTAT
>JAQVPT010000298.1 GCA_028701945.1 Bacteroidales bacterium | reverse complement strand
TTGATGTTTTATTAGGATTACAGTGGGGAGATGAAGGTAAAGGTAAAATCGTAGATGTTTTAACTCCCAAGTACGAGATTATTGCACGTTTTCAGGGTGGTCCAAATGCTGGACACACTCTGGAATTTAATAATATTAAACATGTGCTGCATATTATTCCCTCAGGAATTTTTCGTGAAGATAAAATAAACATAATCGGAAACGGAGTCGTGATTGATCCTGTTATTTTGATGAATGAAATTATTGAGGCCGAAAAAATTGGTGCAAATCTAAAAAGTAATCTTTATATTAGTCGAAAAGCACAATTAATTATGCCTAGTCATCGCATGTTGGATAAGGCATACGAAGAACACAAAGCTGATAAAAAAATTGGTTCTACTTTAAAAGGTATCGGCCCAGCTTATACTGATAAAACTGCAAGAATTGCTATTCGTATTGGTGATGTCTTTTTAGATGATTTTATTTGTAAATATAATAGCACCAAAGAACATCATAATAAAATTTTTAAAGGTTATGAATTTGACGGTTCTAATGATGAGTACGAAAAAAAGTGGTTTGAAGCAATTGACTTTTTGAAGCAATTTAAATTTATTGATTCCGAAAAGTTTATTAATGAGGCTTTGACTGCTAAAAGGAGCATTTTAGCTGAAGGTGCACAAGGGACTTTACTCGATATAGATTTTGGTTCATATCCTTTTGTAACAAGTTCAAATACAACTAGTTCGGGTGTATGCACAGGACTCGGAGTTGCTCCACGCAAAATCGGAAATGTTTTAGGTATATGTAAAGCATATTGTACAAGAGTTGGAAGTGGACCATTCCCGACTGAACTTCATGATGAGGATGGACAAACTCTTCGTGATAACGGTAATGAATATGGAGCTACTACTGGAAGACCTCGCCGCTGCGGTTGGTTGGATATGGTTGCTCTGAAGTATTCGATTATGCTTAATGGAGTTACAAAACTTATAATCACAAAAGCCGATGTCCTTAGTGGTTTCGATACGATAAAAGTTGCTGTTGGATATAAAATAAATGGAGAAGTAATAGATTATATGCCGTATGAAATGACGGATGAACTTGAACCTATTTACGAAGAGCTGCCCGGTTGGAAATCAGACATAACAAACTGCAAAAAAATTGAAGACTTACCTGTAGAATTAAGAAACTATATTAAATATTTAGAAGTTCAAACAGGAGTTAAAGTTAAATATTTATCAGTAGGACCAGATAGAACACAAACGATTAAAATTAAATAAGTTCATCTTGAATTCACGCCGAAAACTGCGAACAGATTTCTGAATTTTCTCACTTCTTCAAGTGTCAATAAACATTTTGTATTTTATTAATTTATTAGTATATTTGTGTGTTAGAATTACAAATATATTATGAATTTTGTTAATAAAATACTATTTTTAGGTATTGTACTGTTGTTTGGGTCAAACTTGTTCGCTCAGCACCATTTGTTTTTTTACATACCAGAATGTCCGAACTCAACAAGTATTGAAACTATTGTGCAACCAGCTTTGTCTGTCTATCCTGTACCTGCTAATGATTATGTCTTTGTAGATTTTTCAGAATCTTTATTTAATGATTCTGAGTTTAGTTTAAATATGTATTCGGCAAACGGGAAAAGAGTATTTAGCCAGACTTATAAATCAAATGAGAAGCCATTAGGTATCGTTCAAATAAAGACAAAAACATTTACTGAAGGCGTTTATTACTTACAATACATCAATCGCTATATTACTCGAACTAAAAAAATCATAATTACAAACTAATGCTAAAATATTTAATATCATATTGTATCACTGGATTAGTTTTGATAATTTTATCTGCTAATATTGTTAATGCACAGCCATATTGTGTTGGTAATGAGTTTGTTCTACATGCAGAGTCGTATGTTAGCGGCGAATTACAATGGCAATATTCAATTGATAGCATAAATTGGAACGACTATTATGGTGCAACTGGTTTGACTTGTTCGCTCATGCTGCAAGAAGATGTCTATCTAAGATTGAAAATCACCGACCCAGACTGCATGCCTGAATATTATACCCAAATACAGCGTATCGAATTATTACCCCAACCTGATGCTGCGAATGCAGGAGCAGACCAAATAAATATTGCTGGAATAACAACATTTTTAAGTGCAACCGCTCCCGTAGAGGGGACTGGTTTTTGGGAAATAATATCTGGTAATGGAGGTGTTATATATGGGGTTTATGCTAATAATAGTAGATTTGATGGTGTTGTTGGAGAAACATACTCCTTGCGTTGGTTGGTATTTAATGATTGTGGCAATTCTATTGATCATGTTACTATTAGTTTTGCTGCTCCAACATTTAATTGTGGCGATCTTTTAGTTGACTCGCGAGACTCTCAATCATATCCTACTGTTGAAATTGGTGGGAAATGTTGGATGGCTGCTAATTTGAATGTAGGCACACAAATTACCGAAGCTACTAATCCTACTGATAATTCTCAAATAGAAAAACATTGCTATGGTGATGATAGTAATAAATGTGCGCTTTACGGTGGCTTGTATCAGTGGGACGAAACAATGGACTATTCAACAACTGAAGGTGCGCAAGGTATTTGCCCTACAGGATGGCATGTCCCGAGTGATGAAGAATTTAAACAACTGGAGATAAGTTTAGGAATGTCTGCCGCAGATGCAGACTTAAATAATACTTGGCGAGGTGATGCCCAAGGTGTTGGCACAGCAATGAAGGAAGATGGAAGCTCTGGTTTAAATATTCAACTAGCAGGAAGAAAAATTGGAGTTTTTGGATTTGAAGGCTCAGCAGGATATATATGGTGTTCTACAGAAGGAATAGCTTATCCTAGTGAAACTCATGCTATGAGACGTTGTTGGGGATCATCATCAGGTGTAGGTAGATATGATTCTTTTTCAAAAACCTCTTCGTTTTCTGTTAGATGTGTTAAGGATTAATCATTAAAATTTGTATAAAAATGAAAAACATTAATGTATTTGTTGTAATTATAATAATTGGTTTGCTAACTACTATTGGTTTTGCTTGTGATAAACCTGATGATAATGATGATACTCCACCAGAAGAACAAACTGAACTGATTTTTACTTCTCTTACTGCTGATAAGGATAGTATTTATGCTAATGAAACTCTTGACTTTACTGCAGTTGCCTCTGGGAAAGATATTACTTATAAATGGACAGTTTCTATCGGATCTTTTTTGGGTAGCGGTAACAAAGTAACCTATACTCCTTCTGCATGTACAGCTGGTGATGTAACAGTGAGTTGTGTTGTTAAAGATTCTTATGGTAAAACTAAATCTAAGACCAAGACTGTTCATGTGAAATAGTTATAGTAATAATTCGACCTTTAATTCTGAAAATACCCGAAATGAAGAAAATCATCATTTTAGCTTTTATTGTTTTAAGTCTTTTTATTTTGCAAAATGACCTTAAAGCCCAATGTTTTGCCTCACCTGGTAATCCTATTGCAGGTAGTGCTAATGTCGGTATTCTGCAACCTCGAATTACCAGAGTCCTTGTGTTTTATAGTTATTCTTTTTCGAACCAGTATTATGAAGGTAGTAGAGCTATTGATTATAATTTCCCAGCAGCAGTTTCTAGTGCAAATTATAACTATGTAGGATTTAATGTTGGAAGAGGAATTACAAAAAAACTTACACTGGAATTCGAAGCAGGTTATTTTATCAATAAAACGCAACGGTTTAAAAATTTCGATAGCTATCAGAGAGGTTTTGGATTTTCAAATGCGGTGTTAAGTGCTAAATATAATATTTATAAAGATGTAGTAAAAAAGATGGAGTTTTCAGTAAGCGGTGGTATTAAAACCCCGTTCACATCTAAGCCACAAGAAGTTGATGGAGTTACATTAGGTATAGACACGCAACCTTCAACAGGACATT
>JAQVPT010000047.1 GCA_028701945.1 Bacteroidales bacterium | reverse complement strand
CCTGAAATTATTGGTTATAATCCGAAACACAAGCCTGAAGATTGTATCATTATGGACAGTAAATCCTACAAAGATGGTTTTCAAATACCTGCAAGCGAAAGAGACAAGATGATTAGGTACATCGAGGAATACAAAGAAAAAGACGAAAACCTAAACTCAAATAAGTGGTGGACAAACTTTAAAAGCCCTGATTATCCAAACAAAGAGGTGAAATTTAGTTTTGTTTCAAGTGCATTTATTGGGCAGCATCTAAGTCAATTGGCATACATAAAAAATCGGACAGGCATTAATGGTTGTGCCGTAACAGCAGAAACCTTATTGAGAAAAGTAAATAATGTTTTAAACAAAAATATTGATTACGAATTAACTAACTTTTTTGAAGACTTAGGTTGCAATACTTTAATAAATTAAACATTTTTTGCAACTCTCGCAACACCCACTGCAAAATGACAATTACCATTATTATAAGTATTGCAACGTCTAACACATTAGATCTATTGGTAAAGATGAAGCCTTGGTTCGATCAATCAGTCGCTTGCGGTAATTGTCAGGATAAGGAATCAATCAATCAACTAATTCTGATGAAATATTCTAATCTAAACATAAGGTTTTCTAATAATAATCACAAAAACCGACATAATAAGACTCAAAATTATAATTAATATTACTCCAACAGTATAATTATCGAACTTTTGGGCTATAATATTTTTATAAGGACTAAAGAAAACTTCGCCTTTTTGATTGTAGTATGGAGGTATATAAGCTGGCATAAATCGTCTCTGTATTTCGGAATCCAAAACTACAAATGTGCTAGAATAGTAATTTTCAACAATTTTATCAATACTACCATTTTTGAATTTACTTTGATTTTTAGCATAATCATATTTTGCCGACATTTTGTCTAAAACGACATTATTTTGATTTTCATAATATATACGGAGAGTTGCTATACTTTCTTTAAAATTCAAATCAGTAATTTCTGGCATTAGTAAATTCTTTCCTGTTTCGGCTTGAATTAAAGTAATAGCCCGCAAACTATCATTAATATAAATATCATTTACTGCTGGCAAAAAATAGTCCAGATAATATGCTGATTCATAGAGCATTATCTTTTCTTCGATTGTTTCATTATGTTTGTCAGATGAAAGATACATTTCTGTCATCAAAGCGTTTACTCCATGATATGCAGGAACAAATAATGATAATTTTGGCACTGCATTTTTTGTATTCGTAGAATTAAATTCATCAAACTTTATCATTACGCCCGAAAAAAGCATATTTACAACAATAATTAATGGAATAATTAGATAAACGACTGAACTTGATTTTGTAAGTCTGCTTAAAAGCAATCCTGTTATTGCTCCCCAAGAATTTAACAGCCAAATTATCACAAAAATTTCGCCGAAAATAAAATTTATTTTAAGTAAAATTATAGCCGGAAACACTAATAAAAATGCTTGCACTGCACTAAAAACAATATATTTTATAATCTTTGACAAGCTCAACGAAAAATCTTTATTTATAAAATAGTTTTCAGCATTATGAAAATCTCTAAGCGCGATAAATTCATTAGAAGAACTTATCAATCCAGTAAAAACAGCAGTTATTATTGTCATTAAAACCCAAACAGGAATATTCGGATTTAAGTAATATGAATATTCTAATTGATTGCTAAAGCGTGAAATATATGCAAATAATAATCCTGCTATCAACGGTATCACTAACAATAGTGCCAAACGAGCGTGGTTTTTAAAATCAATTTTCAAACTCAGTTTTAATTGAGAGAAAATTGAATAAAACAAATTTAATTTTGAGCTTTTATTTCTTGATATTTCAGTGGAAACAGTTAATTTCTCAGGCACAACAAAGTCAATTTTATTATACTCTTTATACCAAAAATCGTTTTGATTACCACTTTTGCCCCTATCAACTAATTCAAGCAAAACCGATGGGTTTCGAGTTTCTTCTAATAATGACAATTTGTCAACGCTATTTGTTTTGCTGCGTAAATATTCTGCTGCAGAAAGAGGACTTCCAGAATAAACGATAAATCCGCCCTCGTCAAGAATTATAATTTTATCAAATAGATTTAAGCTATCAAAATCGGGTTGATGAACAGAAGCGACAATCAATTTTTCAGTTTGAGATACTGTTTTAAGTATCGATAAAATATTATAAGAATCGTTCGAGGCCAATCCACTTGTAGGTTCGTCAAGAATAAACACATCTGGATTTGCAAGCAGTTCCATCGCAATACGCAGGCGTTTTTGCTGTCCCCCAGATAACTGCCCAGAGTCATCTCTGTTTTTAACTGCAATTTTATCTAAATCGTCCTTTAAATCAACAGCAGAACTTACTTTATTTATAAACTGTTCCCACTTGTGCTTTTTTATCTGCAAAAACTCCAATCGCTGTTGCAAATGCTCGCGAACAGTAAAAAAAGGAATAAAACTAAACGACTGCTTCAGATAACAAAAGACTGGATTGTTTGCTTCTGGATCATCTTTATACACAATTACCTCACCCCCATTATCAGATTTACAATTACTTAACACATCCAACAACGTAGTTTTACCAGCACCACTTTTGCCAATGACACCAACAAATTCACCACTTTTAAAACTCAAGTTTGTTTTGTGTAAAATCGTTTTTTTCCCTTTGACGACTTCAACATCTTTAAAATATATGCTAAAACTCCCCTCCTTCTTATCGTCTAATCTGTTTATTAAATCATGAAAGAAATACTTTAACTGATGCTTATAATTAATCACAGATGTTTTTAAAGCAAAGCATATCTTTTGAGGTGCAAAACCAACCGTGTCAATACTCAAATCTAAGTCTGTCAGATTTTTTATTGCATAAATACCATTAGAAAAATACAGATAATCAATAAATTTATTCTCTACCAATTCTAATTTACACACGTGAGAGCATTTACCATCTCCGAAAAACGCAATAAGATTATCAGTATAAGTTATGTCAATATTATATATATCACTAATTAAACGGATAAACTCTAAGGACTTTTTAAAGTCTGATGTTTCAGAAATCAGCCTTACAAGGTTAAAAACAAGCACTGCTTTTTCCTCTTCCGACAAGTCCTTTGCGGTTTCCTCACAATATTTTATCAGCTTTACTGAGTTTAGTGCAAGTTTTTTACCCGAAATCTCAGAAGAAAACTCATTAAGATAATTATCAAAAAGCAATATGAAGCTATTAATAAACTTAGGATCGAGATAATCATTCAGAAAACTCTCAAAATGCCTTTTCACATTTTGATTATCAGCATCAGTATCCCTATTTACTGCAATGGCAAAAAGCCTAACAAGAGCATCAAATAATTTTTTGGTCATAAGATAATTAACAATTTTTGAGTAAATTTAACACTTATTTAATACTTACAAAGTAATTGATTTAACTTTTTTTTAAGAAAAGACAATAACATAAATATATATAATTCGTTAAATTTGCGTAATTCAATAAATAATGAGTTATTATAAATATTTTGTTTGTGTAATATTCTGTTAATTTTGCAGAAATGAAACGTAGAAGTATGAGAAAGAGTATAATAACAATACTGGTATTTTTAATTAGCCTAACAGGATTTGCTGATGGAATTAAATTCACTGCCAATAGTGCACCAAAAGCAGGAATTGGTCAAAATTTTCAGGTTCAGTTTACAATCAACACAAAGGCTAGTGATATTTCGCTTGGCAACTATGATGGATTAAAATTGATTAATGGCCCAAGTATTTCTACTAGTCAGAACATTAGTATTGTCAACGGTAATTATACTCAAGAAAATAAATATACATATACTTACATTTTCCAAGCAAGCCAAACTGGCACATTCACAATTGGTGGTGCAACCGCAATCGTTGATGGTAAATCTTACACTTCTAATAGTGTAAATGTAGAAATACAACAATCCGCTGTGCAATCGGGAGGCAATAGAAGAAACTCGAGAAATTATGATCCGTGGGCAAATTTTAATAACAACAACGCAAACTCACAACCGAAAGAAATTACTGCTGATGACCTATTTGTAAGAGTTTTTGTTGATAAAACCAGTATGTACAAAGGAGAGAGCCTGATTGCAACTATAAAAATTTACACAAAAGTAGATTTAGTTGGCTTTGAAGATTTAAAATTACCCTCATTCGATAATTTCTATGCCGAAGAAATTGAAACTCCTGGTAGAATTAATCTTGTCCGAGAAAACTATAATAATCAAGCTTATAATGTTGGCTTAATAAAAAAATACATCCTATATCCTCGTGTTTCTGGCGACCTAACAATTGAGCCATGTATCATTGATTGCCAAGTTCGACAACCCGCACAGTCTAATAATATGATGGGGTTTTTTGGATATTACGAAACCGAAAGCAAGTCATTAAAATCGCCTGAAATCAAAATTAACGTAAAACAATTACCGCAGTCTCCCGATTCGTTTAGTGGTGCCGTTGGACGCTTTAATTTCAAACTAGATCAATCTGAAGACACAGTTTTGGTAAACGATGCAGTTACAATAAAAATTAGCATTTCGGGAAGTGGTAATTTTAATATGATAGAAACTCCTAAAATTAGCTGGCCAAAAGAATTTGAAATATACGAACCTATTGCTTCTCAAAACACAAAAGTTGATGCATCTGGACTTAATGGAACTAAAACATGGGAATATACAATCATCCCTCGCTATCCTGGTATTTTCAAATTGGGAGAAATAAATTTCACATATTTTGACACTAGTACTAAACAATATAAAACGCTCAGCTCACCTAGTATAAATATAGCTGTAAAAAAAGATATTAACGACACACATTTTGGAGAGACATCATATAACTATGCTCAAAAAAACATTGACTATATTGGTGAAGATGATATCCGATTTATAAACTTCAACTCGCTTAATCTTTCCAAAAATTATATCCCAGTAGTATTAAGTTCGTTTTATTCTTGGTATTTTATTTTACCATTTCTGTTATTTATATCCATCGTGCTAATTTTAAGAAAAAAAATTCGCGAAAATGCTAATATCGCTAAAGTAAAACAACGAAAAGCTGGAAAGACATCTCAAAAGAGATTAAAAAAAGCTCGCAAATATATGCGCCTGAACCAAAAAGAAGCATTTTATAAAGAGATTATTGCTGCACTATGGGGATATTGTAGCGACAAACTCGCAATACCTGTATCCGATCTCACAAAAGACAGAACAGAAATTATTCTAAAAGAGAAAGAAATTGAGAATTATACAATTGTAAAATTATTAGAGGTAATCGACAAGTGCGAATTTGCACATTTTGCTCCCGTAAGTGCAGAAACCGAACTGACATATATTTACAAAGAGGCGGTGGAAGTAATTGAAGATCTAGAACAAAAGATAAAAAAATGAGAGTTATGAAACTGATGACAGATCGAATATTCAAAAAATTATTATTGTCGAGCATTATAAGCATTATGACAATATTTAATATCTATGCAACTGACATTAATCGTTTACAAGATAGTGCAGCAAATTATTATAATAATACAAATTATGAAGAAGCACTTTTCTTTTATGACAGTATTTCCAACTTAGATTATTCATCTGCAGAGCTGTTTCTAAATATGGGAAATTGCTATTATCAAATTGGCGACATTCCAAATTCGATTTATTACTATGAACTTTCATTAAATCTCAATCCAGCAAATGAAGACACAAAACATAATCTAAATATAGCAAATACTAAAATTGAAACCAAAGCCGAAGAATTACCCGTAGCTTTTTATAAGCGATGGTTTATAAGCGTAATATCAATAATGTCTGCCGATGCGTGGGCGTATTTATCAGTGTTTCTATTTTCTCTTAGTCTTGGAATGATGGCTTTATACTTTTTTAGCCTTAGATTAAGTCTCAGGAAAACTGGATTTATAGTTGCAATTATTTCACTGATTTTTGCGGCGGTTTCAGTGGTATTTTCGGTAAACTTAGCAAAAAGAATAAGCAATAATAATAACGCTATTGTTTTCGACAAAGGACTTGTAAAATCTTCACCAAACAAAGAAAGTAACAATCTTTTTGAAGTATCTAAAGGTTTAAAAGTCGAAATAACAGATTCGCTTAACTTATGGTATAATATTAAACTATCGGATGGCAAACAAGGCTGGATAGAAGCTGAAAATCTAAAAAGGCTTTAATAATTTACTGACTCCATGATTTATTAAACACTTAAATTATTTGTTAACACTTTTTTTTCATAAATTGCATAAAATTTGATTGATAAAAAACATATGCAAAAACAAATACGCATGAAAAAGACACTAATTTCATTACTCGTTATAATATCGCTAAGTTCATGTAGTCTCATGGAGAAACATATATGCAGTAATTACGAAAGTGATAACAATAGCTTTCGTTCTTACGCAAATGCACTAAGTGCAGATGCTCAATTTGCTCAAGACAAAGCCTTAATGATTGCAAAGCAAAATATAGCCGAAGCAGTTGACATATACATACTTGACAAATTTAATCACCAAACTTTTCTTGCCGATCCTGAGTTTGAAAATAAAATAAATACAGCACGAAAAACTGTACTAAAAGACATTTCTATTGTTTGCAGTAGAACAATTACGAAAAAAGATATGTTTAAAGCTTTTGTTGCAATCGAAATCAGTAAAGAAAATATCGACTCGGAATTAAAAATTAGACTAAACGAAATAACTCAATAGAATGGATATAGCTCTTTTAATAATAGGATTTATTCTAATATTGGCAGGTATTGTAGGGTGTATTTTGCCAGTTGTACCTGGACCTCCACTAAGTTTTATAGGACTTTTGCTTTTACACTTTACAACACCAGTTGATCTTACATTATTTACAATCATTTTAACAGCCATTTTAGCAATTGTTGCCACTATTCTAGATTATGTTGTTCCCGTTTGGGGAACAAAAAAAGCTGGTGGCTCTAAATGGGGCATTCGCGGTAGCGGTTTAGGACTTATTGTAGGATTATTTTTTGCTCCGATAGGGATATTTGTCGGCCCGTTCATTGGGGCACTTCTCGGGGAAATGATTTATCATTATAACAAAAAAGAAAATACAGATAAAGACAGCGAAAAATTTAACAAATCACTTAAAGCTGCCTTAGGCTCTTTTATAGGACTAATGTTTGGAGTTGTTCTAAAGCTTGCTGTTTCCTGCTTCATTGCCTTTATATTTGTTAAAGAGTTTATTGTAAATTTCTTTTAGTATTCCGCAACAATTGCCACTACTCGCACAACCACCAGTATTACAGGAAGATGTGAATTTACAAATCACGATTTAGTTGAATTTTATTCCTTTTTTACTTAAAAAAATCTGACGTAGCAACAAGCGAAAGACTAAAACAGAGTAATACTGATGTTACCATAAAACCAAGGGTTACACATAAATATTTGACAATCTCTTACATTATTATCCCATCTTTTATAGTAAAAAGCTTATCGGTTAGCTTTGCATGTTCCTCATTATGAGTAACAATAATAAATGTCTGCTCAAAGTTTTTACGCAATTCAAATATTATTTTGTAGAGGTCTTTAGCATTTTTTGAATCTAAGTTTCCAGAAGGTTCATCAGCAAGAATAATACTTGGGTTATTAATTAATGCTCTTGCAATCGCGATACGTTGTTTTTCTCCTCCAGACAATTCGTTTGGTTTATGATCTTTTCTGTCTTCGATATTTAACGCTTTTAACAATTCTAATGCTCGTTTTTGAACATCATTTTTATTAGTTTTAGCTATCAAACCTGGAATACAAACATTTTCTATTGCAGTAAACTCAGGAAGTAAATGATGAAACTGAAATACAAAACCTATATTCTGATTTCGAAAAGCAGCAAGTGCCTTTTCACCCAATTTACTAACATTCACGTCATCGATTAGTATCTCACCTTTATCGGGCTTTAGAAGTGTACCAACAATCTGTAAAAGCGTAGTTTTACCAGCACCCGAGGCTCCAAGTACCGAAACAATCTCAGATTTCTTTACACTGAGATTTATTCCTTTTAATACTTCTAAATTTCCGTAAGATTTGCAAATATCTTGAACTAAAATCATTTATTTAATATTTTTTGTAAAGGTAATTTTTGTATTGCAAATAATAAAGATAATTACAAAAAACTTTAAAATATGACAATTATGGCAATATAAAAAACTCTTGTTAGAAAACAGTGCAGATTTTTAAGTATTTTATAATTTAGATTCTTTTCAATTGTTTATGTTGAATGCTTTAAGATTCAATTCCTTTTTTGTAACTTTACATCAAAATTAAAAACTATGAGCGATATCCGAAAAAAAGCCCAAAATTGGCTAACAGACATTTTTGATGAGCAGACAAGAAATCAGGTAAAACACATGTTGGAAAACGATGAAAATTTACTGACAGAATCTTTCTACAAAGATCTTGAATTCGGCACAGGAGGATTACGCGGTATTATGGGTGCTGGCACAAACAGAATGAATAAATATACTGTCGGCATGACAACTCAAGGTTTAAGTAATTATCTATTACAACAATTTCCTGACAAAAAAATAAAGTGTGCAATAGCTTACGATTGCCGAAACAATAGCGAGTATTTTGCAAGAATTACTGCTCAGGTTTTTTCAGCAAACGGCATCAAAGTTTATTTATTTGATTCATTAAGACCTACCCCCGAATTATCATTTGCAATACGTCATTTGGGATGTAATTCTGGAATTGTTATAACCGCTTCACATAATCCTAAAGAATATAACGGATATAAAGTTTATTGGCAAGATGGTGGACAAATAATTGCCCCACATGATGAAAACATCATTAATGAAGTGCGTAAAATTACCAATGTCTCAGATGTGAAATTTGACGAATCATTAAGAAATGTTGAATTTATTGGCGAAAATATTGATGATGAGTATATCAAAAAACTTACAGAAGTAAGCTTGAATCCTGAAATAATAAAAAAATCTGATTTAAAGATAGTCTTCACTCCTATTCATGGTTCTACTGTCGATATCTTACCAAAAGCATTAAGGGAAATAGGTTTTACTGATATAAATATTGTTGAGGAACAGGCTGTACCTGACGGCAATTTCCCAACAGTTGTTTCGCCAAATCCCGAAGAGCCAGCAGCACTCGAAATGGCGGTTAATAAAGCTAAAAAGATTAAAGCGGATATCGTTATGGGAACCGATCCTGACGGAGATAGACTTGGAATTGTTGTTCGACAAAAAAATGGTGAATATTTACTGCTAAACGGAAATCAAACAGCTTCGATTTTAATATATTATTTATTAGAAGAATGGAATAATAAAGGATTATTAAAGGGCAAAGAATATATTGTAAAAACTATTGTTACAACCGAATTGTTAACCGTAATTGCAGATCACTACAAAGTTAAAACTTACGATGTTTTAACCGGATTTAAGTATATCGCAGATATTATTGAGAAGAACTACGGAAAAACAAAATTTATTGGTGGTGGCGAAGAAAGCTATGGTTTTCTCGCTGGTGAGTTTGTAAGAGACAAAGATGCGGTTATGTCGTGTATGCTTGTTGCAGAAGTTGCTGCATGGGCAAAGGTGCAAGGCAAAACACTCGACGAATTACTTATCGATATTTATGTCAAATTCGGTTATTATCTCGAAGGTCTGAAGTCGCTTACAAAAAAAGGCAAAAGTGGACTTGAAGAAATACAAGCGATGATGGATAAATTTAGAAATCAAACTCCCGAATCAATTAACGGAGTTACTATTGCCCTAGTACATGATTTTTTAAAAGGGAACACAATTGATAAGATAAGTGATTTACGATATGATATTATGCTGCCAAAATCAAATGTTCTTCAATTTGATTTGTTAGACGGAACTAAAATAACTGTTCGTCCATCAGGTACAGAGCCTAAAATTAAATTTTACGTGTCAGTACATGATAAACTCGATAATAAGAGCGATTACGAATCAAAAACTAAGGAATTGACAACCAAAATCAATTCAATAATAGATGAATTAATAAAATAACTGACAAAATTAAAAAGAAATATTTATGAAATCATACAGAAAAATACTTTGGTTTGAAATACCGATAAGAAGGAAATTAGTAAACATTACCCCTTCGGTTATAGACTGTCTCAACGAAAGTGGAATAAAAGAAGGACTTTGTCTTGTGAACGCAATGCACATAACTTCAAGTGTGTTTATTAACGACGATGAACCAGGACTACATCAGGACTTTGAAGAATGGTTAGAAGGACTTGCACCCGAAAAACCGCATGACAGATATCGCCATAATACCTTTGAGGATAACGGCGATGCTCATTTAAAAAGGACTATAATGGGTCGCGAAGTCGTGATAGCAATTACAGAAGGGAAACTTGATTTTGGACCATGGGAACAAATTTTTTATGGCGAATTTGATGGCAAAAGAAAGAAAAAAGTATTAATTAAAATTATTGGCGAATAAGACTCTCTTAAACTTTTAGTCGTTTGGAATAAGTATTTTTACTAAAAACGAATTAGTAAAAAATGCTTCCATTTATATTTTACACAAACTGAAATTATGGATAATAATAAAGAAATTACACGCGAAAACATTATAAATGGTGCAAGTATCGCATTTAGTAAGTTAGGATATAAAAAGACTACCCTTGATGATATTGCTGGGTTTACAAATGTTAGTAAAACTGGACTATATTATTATTTCAAAAATAAAGAAGAAGTTTTTAACGAAGTCATAAAAAAAGAAGCAAAACACATGCAAGAGAGACTAATTGATGTAATTAGTCAAGAAACAAAACCCATTGATAAAATTTTTGTATATGTAAAAGAAAGAATGGACTTTCTTGCACAAGTTAGCAACTATTATTCTGCCTTACGATATGACCTTATGGAGCATTTGGACACCATTAATAAAAGCCGTGCAGAGTTCGATAAAATAGAGTTGAAAGTCTTAAACGCCATCTTAAAAGAAGGTAATTTAACTGGAGATTTCGCTATCGAGAATGTTGATGAGACTGCCGAAACCATTTTAACTATACTTATTAGCCTTGAGATTCCATTATTTGGAACTGGAGACAATAAAAACTACCATAAAACATTAGATAGATTAATAAATCTCTGTCTTTATGGAATAATACCTAGATAAAATGGCGAAAAATAAGTTCACATTATCAATTTTAGTTTTATTTATTAGCATTTTTGCTTTTTCGCAAAATACAGATGACTTATTTTTAGACGGATGTAATTTTGTTGCTCAAGGGGATTACAGAAAAGCAGTAAAATCCTTTAATAAAGTAATCAAGGAAGATTCGTCTTTCGATTATGCTTATGTTAACAGGGCAAGTTGTTACGCATTATTGGGAAAATACAAAAAAGCAATACCCGACTTAAATCACATTATAAATAAAGATCCTAAAAGTCAATTTGCTTATGAAACCAGAGGATTTGCTCTTTACGAAACAAAAAAATATGAATTAGCTATTAAAGACTTTAACAAAATATTAGAAATCTCACCAGAGAATAATTATGCCTACTATCACAGGGGATTGTCTTTTCAGAAATTAAACAATCACATTTCCGCAATTGAAGATTTTAACAGAGCAATTGGAATAGAACCAAGTGATTACGACACCTATTATTATCGTGCATTATCATATTTTAAAATCGAGAACTATAAAGCAGCTTGTTTAGATTTGCAAAAAGCGAATAAGATGGGTTGTCAAAAATCAATTAGGAAGCTTACAAGGCATTGCACTGATAATTAAAAAAAATCTAAGAATTATTTAATCGTTTTTTATAAAGAGCGATAGCAAGACCATCAACTAAACCAATTTTTGGAGCTACTATTGTATCAATATTTCCCCATTTCATAATGCTATTAAAAATTCGTGCAGCAGGAACAATCACATCAGCTCTGTCAGGACGCAAAGTATATATTTCAATTCGCTCATCATAAGAATGTTTTTCTAATTCGCCAACCGAGTTCTTAATTTGCTGTCTAGTAATTGTATAATCGTTATTCCCAAACAATCCAGTTAGTTTAATAATATTTCCGCCAGAACATATACAATTGATCTTTTCATCTGTATCTCGAACAGATTGCAGCCAATCTCTAAGCTTATCCCATTCCACAGAATCGACTTGGTCAAACAAGTACTTTATTGTCCCAATTTTAAAAGACATAGAGGCAACAAATTTATCTTTATTAAAAAACGAACACTCTGTACTACCCCCTCCAACGTCAATGTACATAGTATTATCATATTTTTTATTGATATAAATATTATTCGCCTGACTTAATATTTCAGCCTCACGAATTCCATCAATAATTTTTAATTTTACTCCTGTTTCATCTTTTATAATTTGTAAAATCTCCTTGCTATTTGAAGCCTCCCTTAATGCGGCAGTGGCACATGAGTCGTAATCAACAGGTTGATAAATATCCTTAATCAACTCATAAGCTTTAAATGTTTTAATAAGCATTTCGATTTTTTCGTCAGAGATATATCCTTTTTCAAAAACGTCCATCCCAAGACGTAACGGAACCCTAACCAATGCGATTTTACTTGCATAAATTAAATTATTCTTTTCAAACACATGCGAGATTAACAATCTACCTGCATTAGAACCAATATCAACAGTTGCAAAATTTAAACTCATGAGTTAAGTATTTTTAAGTATTCATAAATTTCAAATTGTGTCCGTACTTTTTTTGTTTCTGCTGTAACTCGAATAGAATTAGCCTCTTTACTACTCCAATCTCGGGCTTTAGTATTATCCATAAACTGAATATCAAAAATATCTAACAATTCTTTTTGTATTTCTTTTGAATAAATTGGCACACAAACTTCAATTCTAGTATCGAGATTCCTAATCATAAGATCACTCGAGCCTATATATATTTTATTATCATTATTATTGCAAAACATATATACTCTAGAATGCTCAAGAAATTTATCAACTATTCCAATAGTTTGCAATTTTTTATTTGTGAGTGATATCAAACTACATGAGGCTCTGGCACTTATTCTTACTTTAACACCAGCTTCAGTAGCTTCTTTTATTTTATCAACAAAAACAGAGTCGGTAAAACTATTAAGTTTAATATTTATCCAAGCTGGCAAACCCAATTGAGCATTTTTAATTTCATTTTCAATCAATTCCATAAAAATATTACGGGTATATAAAGGGCTAACCACCAAATGATCAAAATTGATTATTTGATAAGCAGACTCTATCAGATAAAATACTTTTCCTACTTCAATACATAATTCCTGATTAGCAGTTAATAAAGATAAATCGCTGTATAATTGAGCAGTTTTTTCGTTGAAATTACCAGTGGATATATTTGAATAATAATAATTTACACCATTTTCTTTTGTTCGGATAAGAATTAGTTTTGAATGTACTTTAATACCCGAAATAGTTTTAATTATTTTAACACCAGCTTCTTCAAGCTTATTTGACCAATAGATATTTTGTTCTTCGTCAAAGCGAGCTTTAAGTTCTAAAAATGCTGTAACACTAATTCCATTCCTGGCAGCATTAATAAGTGCGGATATTATTTTGGAATCATTAGCGAGACGATATAATGTAATTTTAATAGATTTTACTTTGGGGTCAATAGCTGCCTCTCGAAGCATATTCACTATAACGCTAAAAGAATTATAGGGATAATGCAAAAGAATATCTTTCTTCTTGACTGATGATAAAATTTTGACATTGCTTTTGAGATCTCTGTGGGGCAAAGCTTCAATATTTTTATAAACATACTCCTCTCCTAGTAATTTCGGAAAATCCATAAAATCCTTAGAATTATGATATCTTTCTCCTTTTACTACATTTTTACTTTTTTTAATTTTAAGACAATTACTGACTAAACTCACTAATGGTTCAGGCATATTTTTGTCATGAATAAAACGTACCGGAGCACCAGTTTTTCTTTTTTTGATACTTTCTGCAACAATATCTATAAAACTTTTTGAGACATTGCCATAAAGATCTATTTCTGCATCTCTAGTGATTTTAATTGTATATGCGTTAAAGTGGGAATATCCAAAAACGCCAAAAATATCTGACAAACACGATCTAATTATATCATCAAGCCTAATTACATATTTTTTGTTTTGAGCTTCAGGTAACACCACAAATCTCGACAATTTATCATCTTGAATTTGAATTAATGCGTATTCGCGTTTAGCAGTTATGTCTTTTTTACCCAAATCAACTGCGAGATAAATAGTCCCGTCAGGCAAACTAGTCAAATCGGTACTGCGTTTTAAGATTAATGTCATAAGCCCAGGCAAAATATGCTCATGAAAATATTTTTTTATAAATACCTGCTGCTTTTCATTAAGTTCAGTTTCATTTAAAATAAATATTCCCTTCTGCTCTAATTCATCTAACACTCTAGTCTTAATATTATTAAATTCTATCTGACGCTCATCAATAAACGAAACTATCTCTTGCATTAATCCCTCAGATTGTTTTACTTTTTTAGGATAATTCTTCCGATTAAACTCAATTAGTCTATTTATTGAAGCAACTCGAACCCGATAAAATTCATCAAGATTATTTGAATATATACCAAGGAATTTTAATCTTTCTAGCAATGGCACAGAATTATCGTTAGCTTCTTGCAGCAATCGACTATTAAAGTGTAACCAACTTATCTCTCTATTGATAATTTCCATAAATCCCACATTTAAAAACAAAGATAAGCAAGATTTGAATTAGATTTAGTTTTTATTATAAATTAATACCTTATACTTGTGTGACAGAATGACACAAAAAACATTTCAGCATGATAATTGAATTATTCAAATAAACAAACATTATGGAAAACTCTTATGACCTAACAACTTACAATGGATTAAACAAAACTTTAACGCTTATAAAAAAATATGGCTGGGTTTTAAATCCGATACCATGGTTAATTTACAAAGCACTTAGTCCCGAATTATCAACTGAAAAACAAATAGAGGCTGCAAAAACACTCATTGAAGCTGGCAAACAAAACGGAGTAAAAAGAATGCGTATAAAAATCGGACACAAAGCTGGTCTAGAACTTGGTGCACTCATGAAAGGCTTTCCTATTACAGTAATAATGGGCAATAACGGAATTGCAGAAGTAGAAGTCGATTACGAAAATGGTATTGGAGATACTGGTGATGAAATAATTAGAAAAAGTTAAAACGGATAATATGCTACATTCAAAGTTTCAGCTTAAGGAAGAGCTTATATTGCGAGACTATTTAGCAATAGAGAGAACTAGACTAGCCAATGAACGAACTCTCTTTGCTTATATCCGAACAGCCCTCTATCTTATTTTGGGAGGCATAGCATTTATGCAAATGAATGATTTTAAAACAATTAAATGGTTAGCTCCATTATGTTTTACTCTAAGCCTTATTATTCTGATTACAGGCATTGCAAAATTTCTATTAATGAAAAAAAGTTTAAAAAAATTCTATGCCACTTGGCACTATGATGAAGTTCGTAAGGAAAAATAAAAATCTACTTGTGAGCAAAAGTTTTATTTCACCCTTACTCCTTTGGGTTTATAACCAAAAATAGAAAAACACCTAACGAAATGAATGAAAGGGCTTTATGCAAGGCATTTAGCACTGCTTAGTAATGAGGAATAGTTAATAAGTGATTAGTTTATAATTGATTAATAATTTTGTCATGTACTAAGTTTATTTGTAGA
>JAQVPT010000046.1 GCA_028701945.1 Bacteroidales bacterium | reverse complement strand
CATATGTTGACGTAAATATAATTCTCTTTAACCCTTTATTTTCACCTAGTCCAATTTCACCATCACTGCCAGTTGATAAAAATTTAAATAAAATATTCTGTTGTTTTTCACTAAGTTCCTCTATGTTTTTGATTAGTATTATGTCTTTTGAAAAAATCTTTTCAATTTCACATTCAGTTTCTCCAATTTCAAAAGCATTGTAAAAACCATATTTCTCCTCTTTAATTATTTCAAATAAAAGTTGATCAATAATATATTTTTTCCCAGTTCCACTTTCACCTAAAACGAGTATTGAAAAATATCCTGGGTTTTTTAAATGAAAAGACAATTTTTCAACTGCTGCTTCTCTAAGGTTTTTATTTTCTTGTATCATTTTGACTAATATGTTATTATTTTCAACATTTAATATGTATGATATTTTACATAATGCAAAATTATAAAACTTTCTTTAGATATTATTTCTTTTGTATTAAAAATGCTCATATATTTGCAATGTATTAAATATTGACATGCATGACTATTATTACAACAGTACAACGTTCGCATATTTACCATAATAATTGAATCGACAATGTATCTAAGAAAGAACAAAAGTAGTTAAAAAATATTATATCACAAAATGCGGAAGCCGAAAAGCAATAATAGAGTAGGCACACTAATTTATACCTTATTGTTATGTCACTAAATTCTGATTATGATTACACTCAAGATGATCTTGACAATCATTCTGACCAATTAAATTCCAATAATGATACCTACTGGACCGACAGAGGTTATGATGAACGGCCAGATGATTGGGAAGACCAAGATGATTAATTTTTAGTATTAATTCGAAAATTATTATGACTATGAAGAAACCAAACACTAAAGCAGACATCAAAAACCCAAATAAGGGTACAAATGGTGTAAACATTACATGGGCAAAAGCTCAGGGTAATAAAGGTAAACAAATGAATCCCAATCAAAAGAAACCTGCTTGAAAACTGGGGGGAGTAGAAACTCCCCTTTTAAACATCTTTTATGAAAATTATAGAAATAATACATGGCTATCCTCCTGAATATAATGCAGGAAGCGAAGTTTACAGTCAGTCTGTTTGCAACGAATTAAACAAATATCATGAAGTATCAATCTTCAGTAGAGAAGAGAACGACTACGAACCCGATTTCTCCATACGAGAGACAATTACTGATGTGGGAATTCCTCACTTTAGAGTTAATATGGCCAGAAGCAAAGATGGCTATAATCATAAATTATTAAATGAGAACTTTAAAGACCTTGTGATAAAACTTAAACCTGATGTCGCTCACATAGGTCATCTAAATCATTTGTCAATCGGGATTATTGATATTTTGAACGAACTTAATATTCCAATACTTTACACCTTACATGATTTTTGGTTAATGTGCCCAAGAGGTCAGTTTCTTCAAAGGAATTTTGATGGCAGTGAATTGTATCAACTTTGTACAGAACAAAATGATGAAAAATGTGCAGATTCCTGTTATGCTATGTATTACAAAAACACAAATGATAAACCTGATAAAGAATACTGGAGTAACTGGATAAACCAAAGAATGACCGATATGAAACTTATTGCATCAAAGATAAATAGGTTTCATGCTCCGTCACGCTATCTTATGAACCGTTTTATTTCCGAATTTATTATCCCAGCTGAAAAGATCTTTTACTTGGATTATGGCTTTCCATTGCATTATTTAAGACCGATTAGGAAACATAAAAACAAGCCTTTTACTTTTGGATATATAGGAACACATATCCCAGCAAAAGGAATAAATTTGTTATTAGATGCTTTTGCGAAAATTGAAGGAGAGGCCGAACTGAAAATCTTTGGCAGAACAAACGGACAAAATACAAATGCATTAAAAGCAAAAGCATCAACAATTAAAAACAAGGTAATATTTGCAGGTGAGTATGTTAATCAAAATCTTGCAGATGTTGTTTTCTCAAACATAGATTGTATTGTTGTTCCATCCATTTGGGGCGAAAATTCTCCTCTTGTAATTCACGAAGCCCAGGCTTGCCACATTCCTGTTATAACTGCGGATTTTGGTGGAATGGCTGAATATGTACAACACAATGTAAACGGACTACTATTTAAACATAGAGACATTGTGAGTTTAACTCAACAAATGGAATTTGCCTTACAAAACCCAGAGCATTTAAAAAAGATTGGAGAACGTGGGTATCTGTATAATGAGAATGGTAATGTTCCATCTATCGAAGATCATTGCTTAGAATTAACTAATTGCTTTAAAAAACTTATTGAAAATGAAAAGTAAAATCTGGCGAATAACTTTAGATACAAATCCAGAAGATTGTAATCTAAACTGCATTATGTGTGAAGAGCATTCTGAATTCAGCAACTTTAAAAAAGACCTATTTGATAAAACTGGAATAAAGCATCGCAGAATGTCTGAGGGAACAATTATTAAAACTATCAAAGAAGCAGCTCAACTTGGAGTAACGGAAATAATACCGACAACAATGGGTGATCCTTTGGTCTCAAATAGCCTAGTCACAATTATTGAACAGTGTAAATTAAGAGACATAAAACTGAATGTTACTCATAATGGAACGTTTCCGGGTAAAACTGGAAGAGAGTGGGCAGAGTTACTTGTACCTATTACATCAGATATTAAAATATCGTGGAATGGTGCGACTAAAGCAACCGCTGAAAGTATTATGAAAGGATTGGATTATGACAAGGCAGTTAGTGATCTTAAAGAATTTATTAAATATCGTGATTATTGGCACCAAACAAATGGTCATTATTGCAGTGTTAGTTTTCAACTTACATTTCTAAGAAGCAATATGTCCGAAATAGAAGAAATAATTAACTTTTCATCTAAAATTGGTGTTGACAGAATAAAAGGACATCATCTTTGGGTTCACTTTCCAGAAATTAAAAATTTGTCCTTTAATAGCAATGATGAAACAAGAAAAGAGTGGAATGATATTGTAGCCAGAGTTAATAAATATACTGCAAATCAAAATGATGCTTCATTGAAAAAAATAAAACTTGAAAACTTTATTTCTTTTGATGAAATGCAACATAATAACATTCCTGAAGATTATCATTGTCCTTTTCTTGGTAGGGAATTATGGGTGTCTGCAACTGGCAATATTTCACCATGTTGCGCTCCTGATAATTTAAGACAGTCACTTGGCGATTTTGGAAACATAAATAGTAATTCATTAACAGAAATAATTCATTCAGATAATTATCAGAATCTTTTATCAACCTACAAAACAAAAACATTATTTAAATCATGTACAATGCGTAAACCATTATAATTATGAAACAGAAACTTATTATTGAAAAAATGAAATCGCTTTTCCAAAAGGTAAACGGATTAGATGCAGCATTGCTGTATGGTTCTTTTGCAAGCAATACCGCGACTCCAAACTCTGATTTGGATATTAAACTTTTAATTAGTTCAAAATTCGATAAAAGTGAGTTTTCTAATTTGTTAAGAGACAGCTTTGATGAAAAAGTATTAGATATAATTGAAATAAAACTTAGGAATAAAATAGTCCTTTATTTTGTTCAGTTACCTAAAATCGAATTTGCTTTTTGCAACGATATAGCCGAAATTAACAGAGATTTTTCAAGTTTAAATCAGATTGATGCAACAAGATCTATCCTTTATAAAAACGATAATTATAAAATAAACTTGGAGTCTTATTTGAAAGATCTAATACATAACAAAAAGGATATTGACCTTAATATTGAAATAGACAATCTGATAAACAAATTTATTTACGAATTTGAAAGTTGTTCCGCATTGCATAGACGCAGTGATGGTTACAGATTTTACTATTTTTATAATATAGCATTACATGCTGCAATACAGATATACTACCTATCGCACGGAAATTCAAAATATAGTTATTTGCCAAAGTATTTTCATGCAGAATATCTTCACGCAGAAGAAAAGGAAACATTTTACCAATTAAATGCGAGCCTTTTCCTACCGAAAGCAAATGAAAAGAAACGAAAACTGCTTGACTTTTTCTATAAGGCAGTAAGCATGACAGCTCTAAATGTAAAACTAGATAATTATAAAAGAATTTGTGAGAGCTTTTATGAACGGGATTATTTTTGGAATTTCCGAGACATTAGTTTGTATAATCCTACAATCAAACCAGGTATTGTATTCAGAACTGCAACCATGACAGTATTACAAGATGACTCAAGGCTTAAATCGATGCTGCAGAAGAAAAACATTAAAACTATTTTAGATTTAAGAGCAGACAGGGAATTGAATGAGCATCCGTATTCAACAGAATTCTTAAATACATTTAATTATATCAGAACTCCTTTTGATCCATGGAACCAACCTGAATGGTTTAAAAAAGATTATCATTATGGAACTAACCAAGAAATTGCTTACAGGTATTTTATCTTAGGCTGCAAAAATGAAATAAAAAGTATTTTTGAAACTATTTTGTATGAAAATAACGGAGCAACGGCAATGCATTGTTTTGCAGGAAAAGATAGAACAGGTATTGTTATTAGTTTGATCCATTTATTAAGTGGTGCTGATTATGATATTATTAAGAATGACTTTTTAGCTAGTGAAGTTGATATGAAGTTGCATCGTTTGCAGCTTGTTTTAGACGAAGTTGAAAAAGCTGGTGGGATAGTTGAATATCTTATTTCATGTGGCATTACAAATCTTCAAATTAAGCAGTTTAAAAAGAAATTATTATATGAAAATTAAACAAGAATTAAAATCGATGTTTACAGAACATTGGAAATACATGACTGTAAGCGCTGCATGCAAACTCAATTTGTTCGATAATATTCCTGATATAGGAATTAACCAAAGCCGAGTTTGCGATTCAATGAATTTCAATCCAGAGGTGTTTGATTTTCTTGTGTCATCATTGGTTGATAATGAATTTCTTAAACGTAATAATGGAATATTATTTCTAACTGAGAAATCTATTTTATTAACCGAAGATAATCCTGAGACTCTAAAATTTGCTTGTTTGAACTGGTCCAGTGAACACCTCGATGCATGGCAAAATTTAGATTATACAATTAAGACAGGAAAACCTGCATTTGACATGATTTTTGGATCAAGTTTTTTTGAGCATTTAAATAATAATCCTGAGGATTTAAATAAATATCATCTGGCAATGAATGAATATGCAAGAGATGATTATAAAAACATTTCAGAAATCATAGATTTCACAAAACACAAAACTGTGATTGATGTTGGAGGAGGATATGGTGCCCTTATAAGTAATATAAAGACTAATAATCCTCAAATAAACTGTATTCTATTTGATTTGCCACAGGTTATCAAAAATGTAGTACCAGGGGATATTAAAACATTATCCGGTGATTTTTTTAACAACGTTCCTAATGGTAGTGATGCTATAATTTTATCGCGAATTATTCATGATTGGGATGATGAGAATGCATTAAAAATAATACATAATTGTCATCGAGCTTTACCAGAAAATGGAAGTATTTATTTAATTGAAAACTGCATCGACAAAACAGATGTTGATTTTTCTTTACTAAACTTAAACATGAGTGTGATGTGTAATAGTTTTGAGAGAACTAGTTCACAATACATTAGTTTGTTTAACCGACAAGGCTTTGCATTAATTAGTGATATAAAACTTAATCAATTACAAACAATTTTAATTTTTAACAAATTATGATTTGGAAAGAAATACAAATATCAGAGGATCATAAATATTTTATGTTTAATGGGAACAGAATTTTTGACAAGGATTTTAAAAACGTTTTAAAATTTCACGAACCAGGGATTGCCCCCGTGGAAGATCAATCTGGTTGGTACCATATAGATCTTTATGGTCAGCCAATTTATAATGAAAGATATGAAAGAGTCTTTGGATTTTATTATGGCAGAGCAACAGTCGTAAAAGATGGATTGTGGTGCCATATTGATGTAGATGGTCAGATATTTTATTTAACCGATTACAAATGGTGTGGAAATTATCAACAAAACATGTGTGTCGTTCGGGATTTTGATAATGGATATTTTCACATTGATATTGATGGAAATAGAATCTACAAAGATACATTTCTCTATGCAGGTGATTTTTATGATGGTTGTGCATGTGTCAAAACTCTAAATGGATGGAAACATATTAAACTTGATGGAACAGATCTTAATGGTAAATACTTTTATGACCTAGGTGTTTTTCATAAAGGATTTGCTGTTGCCAAAGATAAAATTGGCTGGTTCCATATTGACAAAAACGGAAATGAAATTTATAAAGAAAGATATGCCGCTATAGAACCATTTTACAACGGATATGCTCTAGTAACTGATTTTAGTTTTATAAAAAAGATTATCAATGAGGATGGAGAAGTTGTTCTGGGAATTTGAATATGATGGTAATCTGCCCCCTGTCCTATTATTTAGTTTTCCATTTTCTACAAATGACCAAACCAACCCTTGACATCCTTCACATTTTTCTCCTTTGTCAGCTGCTCCATGTTAGCTGGTGGCTCATACCCCATTTTCCTAGCATAAGCTAGGTTATTTGAGCACCTGGGCGAACAATCGATCATAAAAGGTGTCCATTGAAACCACAAAACCTATGGACTAGATTTTGGACACCGCAACTTCCCTTAAAATTGCTGTTTTTTGCAGAAATTTCTAAAAACAGAATGCCTGACTTCGCTGGAAATCAGGCATTTGTGTCTTTTTGCTTTCTATTTCAGTGGAGCTAAGGGGAGTCGAACCCCTGACCTCTTGACTGCCAGTCAAGCACTCTAGCCAACTGAGCTATAGCCCCATAATTCTTTAAATTTATTGTTTTACAAACTTACCGCCTGCAACAACATAATTATTTTTGTCCATTATTTTATAAATATATGTGCCATTCGAGATGTCAGTAATATCTATTTTTGAACTTTGCGAAGATAATAAAACATTTCTAATTTTTTTACCTGCTATTGAGTAAATTTCAAGTGTCTGGTTATTAAAATCAGGAATATTAACTATAAAATAATTAGCAGCAGGATTTGGATAAACATTGTGTTTTAACATCTCAAAACTTGGTGCACTGCTCAAATAAGCATATCTATAAGTTACATTATGAACCGAATCACGTCCTGTGTTCATTTCAATCTCTACCATTGGGTTTTTGTTATCTTTAGTCCAATATGAGTAACTAGTTGTTGTATCAACGATTGGCAAATCTACAGGAAGCTGGTCAACGGGAATAAAAGGGCTGTTGTTTAACGGAGTGTAATTCCCCGTTTGTTTTGATCGTAATTCGATATCAAAAGTTGTAATTAGCTGACGACTTTCTCTTAAATAATTAAACCTACCATTTAAGTTTGAGTCTCCCACACATTGCATGGTACCAAATTCATCATAATCAACATTTATTTCGGTATTCATTTTAAACTTAACAGTATCATACATCATCGACAACAAACTATAAGAATCACCGATTAAACTTTGAAAAACCGAAATATGCTGTTTTTCGGATGCAAGCCCAGTATCGCCATGATGGTCGTCAAAATCACATGGAAAATTACTCATGATTAAAGTATCTGTAAAAACAAGATTCATTGGAACATCAATCATTGGCAACTCACCCTGAAAACCAACAAGTTTCATTTGTTGCTCGTCAATAAGCATATACATAGTAAAACCATCGCGAGTTGGAAATGAACATGTAGCATCTTGGTAAATTCCAGTGGGATCAGTTTCTGAAGGACTTTTGTAAACCAAAGTATCAATCTCAATAAGTGGAAAATTAAGATCATCAAAAACTAAAGAATCATTCATCACGCTATCAATATGACAACTATTTTCGGCAATTTCAAATGCGTAATAAATTCTTGGAAACTCATCACCACTATTATAAACATCAGAACGATTAATTGAAATCTGACAATACAAAACTGAGGTTACAAAAATCAATAACCCTGAAAACAAAATTTTTTTCATAATAATAAATGGTTAATTAGAACTATAGCCTATTCAAAAACAGTTTGTTCATTAACTTCAATTTTTGTTTCGTAGGTTTTATTATTTTCTAAAATCAAGACCCCTACTCCACGACGAGCAAACAAATGCTGTCTGTCAGCTTGTTTAGTAACTTCAATTTTATAAATAGATTCATATTTAAAATCATAATAGACTTTACCCTCGGCGTCTGTAAGTTGAGTATCGGCAACCGGCTTAGATTCATTTAGTAAATAGACAACAGTATGCTCACTATCTGAGTTAGCAGCCCGAACAATCACTCGAGCCTCCTCAACAGGTTTATTATCTTCATCAACAACAGTTACAACTGCTTTCGGCGGGTCTTCTGGCTTACAACTATAATTAAACACAACAACTCCTGCAAGTATCGCAGCGATTATGACAATATTTAAAATCTTATTCATAATTATGATTTTTTGTTTAAGTTTGTAACTTACAATATTAGTTAATTTATTTAATAATAAAAATATATTTTATGTTTAAACGAAAAGATATTCTATTAGCTGCTTTTTTTCTAATAATATTATCTTCTTCATGTTCTATTTTTAATAATCCTACAAAAATAAATAAGTTTGTCGAAATTAAGACAAATAAAGGAGATTTTATTTTAGGTTTATATGAAGGCACTCCACTGCATCGAGATAATTTCTTAAATAACTGCCATAACATGCAGTATGATAGCACTTTAATTTATTCAGCAATGCCCAACGGAATAAATAAAATCGGACTACCAGTTGACAAAAAAGAAGATGATATACTCTATGACTTGTTTCCAGATAGTGGAATTCCGCCTGAACTAAATACAAAACTCATTCATAAAACCGGAGCAATCGGAATGTACAGAATAAATAATGATAAAAATCCTAAAACCCTTTCCGATAACATCCTGTTTTATTTAGTTGATGGTATCCCAACAAATGAAAAACTATTAAGAACGCTTGAGGCCAAGCAAAATATACCAATGGTAGCAGAATATATAAAAATCTTTTTGCAAGAACCGGGACATAAACATTTTGAGGATAGCCTAACAAAATACAAACAAAACAAGGACAACGATAAGTACAGTCGACTATATATCCAGCTTACTGATAGTATTAAACCGCGAATAAAAGCTGATGGGAAAAATCTTTTCTCTCTTAGTAAGTTCCAGATAGATCAATACACCAACATTGGAGGAATACCAATATATGATGGACAATATACAGTCTTCGGTGAAATTGTCGCAGGACTTAATATATTAGAGACTCTCGCTAATGTTCGAACAGGACTGTTCAATAAACCAAAAGCAAACATTTATGTATTATCAACTAAAATTCTGACAAAAAAAGAGTATAAAGCCAGTGTAAAAGCAACAAATAATAAATAAAATTTAAATAATAAATATCATGAGAAAAATAGCTACTTTTCTTTCAATCATCCTAATTTCTTTATTTGTATCAGCCCAAAAAGGAGAAAACAAACTAAAACTAACAGAATTTAAGTTAGAAAACGGGTTAAGCGTTTATCTTAACGAAGATACGAGCGTCCCCAATGTTTTAGGCGCCGTAGTAATAAAAACTGGCGGGAAATACGACCCTGCTGAGCATACTGGCACATCTCATTATCTAGAGCACATGATGTTTAAAGGAACTGACGAACTTGGTACTATTGATTATAAATCCGAGAAAATATTCCTCGACAGCATTGCTGAAAAATATAATGAGCTAGCAGCAACCAAGGATGAAATAGAAAGAAAAGCTATTCAAAAAAAGATTAACGAATTATCGTTAGAAGCCGGGAAATATGCTATCCCAAACGAGCTTGACAGAACTTTAGACCAAATTGGAGCAAGCATGGTAAATGCTTTTACTTCGGATGAGATTGTCGCATACTTTAATGTATTTCCTAATAATCAAATGGAAAAATGGATGATGATTTATTCGCATCGCTTTAAATATCCAGTTTTTAGATTATTTCAGTCGGAGCTTGAAACCGTTTTTGAAGAAAAGAACATGTATGCAGATAATTTTGCAACAAATTTAATAGAATCTTTTTACAAGAATTTTTATAAAAACCACCCTTATGGCACACAGACAGTTTTAGGGACAAGCGAACACATCAAAAACCCGTCTCTTACAAATATGCGAAAAATGCACCAAACATATTATGTGGCAAACAATATGGCACTTATCATAACTGGTAATTTTAATACTGATGAAATTAAACCAATGATAGAAAAATATTTTGGCTCATGGAAAAAGGGCGAAATTCCAAAATTCCCAGAGTACAAAGAACCCAATTTTCAAGGAATAGAAAAGGTAGTCGAAAGATTAACTCCAGTAAAAGCTGGACTGATTGGATACAGAACAGTTCCTGCAAATCATAAAGATGAAACCGCTCTTGAAGTAGCTACTGCCCTACTTAGTAATAGCTCGTCAACTGGATATTTAGATAAACTAAGTATCGAAGGCGAATTGCTTGAGGCCATGTGTTTTAGCGATGTACGTAACGACCATGGAGCATTGGTTGTTCTTTATGTGCCTAAAATTATAGGTCAATCTCATAAAAAAGCATTTAAACTTGTTAATAATGAAATTATGAAATTGCACACACAAGATATTGACAAAGAATTATTAGAGGCTGTTAAACTCAATATGATTAAAGAACATCAACAATCTCTCGAAGACCCAACAAATAGAGCATTTCTAATCGCTAGCTTATTTACTGCCAATAAAAAGTGGGACGAGATTATAAATTACCCGGAAATGGTAAGTGAAATTACAGCCGAAGATATTAAAAATGTGTCCGAAAAATATCTCAATGAAAACATGTTGTCATTTCAATCAAAAATGGGATTCCCAAAAAAAGACAGACTCGAAAAACCAGGATTTGACCCAGTAATACCAAAAAACACTGAAGCAAAATCAAATTTCGGCAAGAAATTTAACGAAATGCCTAATAATAAAACAAAGCCTAATTTTGTCGATTTCGAAAAAGACATGACTATTATTAATATCGAAAAAAGCCCCAGAATATACCATGTCAAAAACAATATAAATGATATTTTTAATTTGACTATTAAATTCCAAAAAGGAACAAACTCAGATGCACAACTTGCCGAACTTGCCGAATATATGCAGTTAATCGGAACAGAAAAGCTCGAACTCGATGAGTTTAACAACCAACTGCAAAAACTTGGATGTTCTTATTATATAAGCGCTGAAGATAATTATTTTACGATTTATATTGATGGATTTGATCGTAACTTTAAGGAATCGGCAGAATTGATTGTAAGTTTATTAAAATCTCCTAAAGCTGATAAATCAAAACTTAATAATATAATGCGTAACGCATCATTTATGCGTAAATTTGAAAGTAGTAGCCCCGATGACCTTGCAAGTGCACTTTTTGATTACGGATTACATGGCGAGAACTCAAGATATTTACGCCGCACAACGGTCAAAGAAACAAAAACCACAAGCTCAGAAGATTTATTTGAACTTTTGTCAAGCGTACTTAGTGAAAATCACAGTATTCACTATTCCGGAACATTATCCCCTAAAGAGCTTTCTGAAGTTTCTCGAGAAACTTTAAATTTTAGCGTAAAATCATCTGAAACAAAATTCCCAGTATTTTTCGATAGAACTAAATACACCGAAAATACTATTCTATTTTTAGATGACCCAAAATCGCTACAAAGCAGAGTTTATTTTTATGTTGATGGCGAAGCAAATAAACCCGAAGAACGCGCAATAGCTAAAGCTTACAATCAGTATTTTGGCACAGGAATGTCCGCAATAGTATTTCAAGAAGTACGAGAATTTAGATCTATGGCATACACAGCTTATGCGGTTTACCGTCCTGCTTTTTTACCAAAAGGTAAAGGGTACTTACAGGCCTATGTAGGAACACAATGCGACAAAACTGTCGATGCAATAAATTTGATGGATAGCCTCATACACCAAATGCCAGTAAAAGAAAACCGAATGCCAGACATAATTTCTGCACTTACGCAATCTATAAATAGCTCTAAACCAACCTGGAGAGATATTAGTGAAACAATCGAAAGCTGGCAATTGCAAGAGTATAAAGAAGATCCTTCTATCATAGCTTATAAAGTATATGAAAATCTTGATTTTAAACAAATTTACGAGTTCTACGGTAAAAATATTCAAAAAAGACCTATGCTTATCTGTATTGTAGGAAATAAAAAGAATATCAACATGGACGAACTAGCTAAATTTGGTAAAATTATTGAGCTGAAGAAAAAAGACATTATGAATTAGATTTAATAATGTTTTTTAATTAAAATCACAGCTATTTTGGTATAAAAACAGTTAAAAACACAACCAAGCAAACGAAAAAATGGTTTAATTGCGTAGAATTTTGAGAATATGAAAATTTTACGCAATTTCTCTAATTATTAAATCTTAAAAAATTGGAGTTTTTACTTATTAAAAAATCATAATGAAAATAAAAATATTAATTATTGGTCTAACGCTGATTTCATTTTCAGTTTTTTCGCAGGGCAGAATTAAAGTAATGTCATACAATTTACTGAATTTCGGTAATTATACATCTTATTGTACAACTGCCAATAATCCACATGAAAACAAAGCTGGCTATCTCGCTACCATTGTTAATAATCAACAACCTGATATTATTGCAGTTTGTGAAATGGGAAAACATATAAGTGCCAATTATATGACAAATTATATTCTTGGGAACTCGCTAAACATTAACGGCGAAACTAAGTGGTTGGCTGCTGCTCCTACCGACCAATCAGGCTCCTATTTAATAAATGGCTTATACTACGACAGTAATAAATTCCAACTTATGTCTCAACCTGTTGTAGTTACAGATGTTAGAGACATAAATATCTATAAATTAAAATGCCTCCAGATGGAAGAAGAAACATTCTTTTATGTTGTAATTTTGCACCTAAAAGCTGGGAGTAGTAATAGCGACGCATCTGACAGGGCGGCTATGATTACAAAACTGATGAATTATTTATCTGCATTTGGCAATAATAAAAATTTTATTGTCGTTGGTGATTTTAATGTTTACAAAGATACCGAACCAGCATTTCAAAACTTAATAAATCCAAGTAACCCATCATTAGCTTTTTACGACCCGATTAATAAATTGGGAGAGTGGAATAATAATTATGAATTTAAAGATTATCACACTCAATCAACTAGCATTGATTATGATAATTCCTGTTTTTCCTATGGCGGAATGGATGATAGATTTGATTGGATTTTAATAAGCTCATCGTTAAAAGATGGAACCGATAATATTAAATACGTTGATGAAACCTATTGGGCCGTCGGCCAAGATGGAAATAGATTTAACAGTACTCTTATCATTCCAACAAATACCTCATTACCAGCAGATGTAATAAATGCCTTGTACAATATGAGTGACCATCTGCCAGTTGTTGCTGAATTTCAGATTGGCGATAATAGCAGTATATCAAGTATGTCTTCAACACCCGATTTTTATGCAAATGTAGTTAACCCAACAGATGGAATGATACGTTATCAACTAAAAAGCAATCTGCAAAAAAACATTGAAGTAAATATCTATTCAGGCGTAGGACAAAAAATTTACACAACAAACATAAACTCTAAAAACGCAGATACACAAGCAATCGACATTTCAGAATTTGCAAATGGAATTTACATTATGAGTTTTAAAGGCGAAGGTATTTTTCAATCTTATAAAATTGTAAAAAAATAATTGCATGCCGCTTGATTATTCGGTTTTATTGAAACGTCTTAGAAAAATGAAACCCAAAGAACTAGACTCAATCTTTCTTGAATTGCACGAAAAAGGATTTAAGCATATAGATTGTCTGGAATGTGCAAATTGCTGCCGCAGTTTAGGTCCACGCCTGACAGATATTGACATTTCACGCTTATCGACTTACCTTAAACTAAAAACATCTGACTTTATAAGCCAATATTTAAAAATTGATGAAGATAAAGATTATGTTTTTAAAACTATGCCATGTCCATTTTTAATGGATGACAACTATTGTATGGTTTATAAATCACGTCCTAAAGCCTGCCGCGAATATCCACATACAAATCAGAAAAATGTAAAAAGCATTTTGTCAGTTTGCGTAAAAAATATCGAAACCTGCCCTGTTGTTAAAGAAATATTCGAGAGTTTTTAGAAAAACTATTTGCATCTATTACTTTTACAAACCAAGTGCTAGTCGATGTTTTTTTGGCAACTTACTAACAACCAAATCGTAAGAATGGTCAATAAGCTCAATTACTAATTTATCAGGCACATTTCCCTGTAATGAAATTTGATTCCACATTGTTTTATTCATGTGGTAAGCTCCTTCAATTTCGGAGTAGGTTTCACGTAACCGTAAGGCTCTTTCCGGATCGCACTTAAGAACGATATTGGCAGATTTTTCCAAAGCAGAAAGAGCAAACATTTTATCGGCAACCTTAAAAACCAAAGTTTCCTCATCAAACGGGAAACACTCTGTTACAACAGGTTTCGTTAAACAATAAGCGCGTATTTCTTCAATATTCATACTTTATCTCTTTCTACAAAGATAATAATTATAAGATAAATCAGTTAGTAGTATGTGGGAAGAGTAAGTAACAAATATGCACAAAACTCTCTTCGCCCATCTGCGTTAAAAAAACTCAGAAAAAGACTTGTATAACAGATAAACTGATTTTATCATTTTATATCTAATTTTCGGTCTTTTAATTATCTTTGCCATTAAAATTATTTTCATTGAGAAAAAAATTCATAATAAACCTGTCTTTCTTGCTTTTACTAAACGTATTAGTGAAACCATTTTGGATTTTTGGCGTGGAACGATCAGTGCAAAACATTGTAGGCGCATCGGAATTTGGTTTTTATTTTTCACTTCTAAATTTTAGCTTATTACTGAATATTATTCTTGATTTTGGGATTACCAATTTTAACAACAGAAACATATCTCAGAACCACAGTATCCTAAGCAAACATTTATCAAACATAATAACATTAAGATTCTTATTAGCAATCGTTTATGCTGTATTATCATTATCAATAGCACTAATTATCGGATACGATAAAAGACAACTAATAATACTTGGTATATTAATCTTTAATCAGTTTCTTTTATCACTAATATTGTATCTCCGTTCTAACATAAGTGGTTTACAATTATTTAAAACTGACAGCATGCTCTCGGTATTAGACAGGCTTTTGATGATTATTATCTGTTCGATACTTATTTGGGGCAATGTTACCGACCAGCAAATCAAAATTGAATGGTTTGTTCTTTCTCAAACTCTAGCATATTTACTAACCGCAATTACTGCATTTATAATAGTATTAAATAAAACAAGTTTCTTTAAATTAAATTTTGATTTAAAATTCTTTAGAGTTTTTCTAAAGCAAAGCTATCCGTATGCTTTATTATTATTATTGATGGCATTTTATAATCGTATAGATTCTGTAATGCTTGAAAGAATGTTACCTGACGGGAAAGCACAAGCAGGAATTTACGCTCAGGCCTTTAGAATATTAGAAGCAGCATCAATGTTTGCATATTTATTTTCTGTTCTTCTTTTACCAATGTTTGCACGCATGATAAAGAAAAAAGAAAATATCGAAGATTTAGTTAAACTCTCGTTTACTCTAATAGTTGTACCAGCAATTATCTTGATGAGTATTTGCTTATTCTACAACAAAGAAATAATGGGATTAATGTACTGGGACC
>JAQVPT010000045.1 GCA_028701945.1 Bacteroidales bacterium | reverse complement strand
AAATAAAAAGAAAAATGTATGGGGATGGAAAGCAATAAAAATAGATTAGCCAACCCACACAGCCAAGCACAATTGCAATTCGCACGAGCCAATGCTCAGACCCAAAATAGCAATAGAGCTTTTCTGTCTGCCACCGCTTTTATGCCGACCCTAAAAACTAATTTTTTCGGGAACAGCAGTGCTTCGATTGAGCTGATTTATGATTATAAAAGATTAGATAATTAACTGATAATGAATGAACACCAGCAGCTAACACGCAATATACGTAAGCCGGGGAAAGTAGGTAATTTAAACTTTTGTACATTTACTCAAATTCGCAATGGTTTGACAAGTTGGAGCTTCGAAATCCCGGCCTCCGCATATTGCCATCCGTTACCAACAAGGCGAAGAAAAGATAGCGACACTGAAAATGAAAGAAAAAATAGTTTGAAAATGCATAACGAAATGACAATGAAAGAAAAAAGGTTTAGTTTTTTTGCCGACCCGAAAGAAAGAAAAGCGGAAAGCCGTCCCACATTGCACACATTTGCAAATCGCTCAGGCTCACCCACATACCAGAATTTGCAAAATAGTGCAATTTTTGCCAACCCACATGGATATTTTTTCTATTTTTGAATTTTAAAATATGGGAAATTTTAATTATATAGGAATTGATATTTTTTCGGGTGCTGGAGGTCTCAGTTTAGGGGCTCAAAATGCAGGAATCGATATTGTTCTGGCTATTGAAAAAGAACCGAACGCAGCACGAACATTTAAAACAAATCATCCAGAAACTAATGTATTAATTGAAGATATTAGAGAAATTAAAATTGATAAACTTAACTTAAATAAACCATTCATTATTTTTGGAGGACCTCCATGCCAAGGTTTTTCTGTTTCAAATAGGCAAACTCGTAATATAAACAATGATAACAACAGCCTATTTGAGGAATTTGTGAGATTTGTAAAATTCATAAATCCTACTTGGTTTCTATTTGAAAATGTTGAAGGAATTGTAAGTTTTAACAATGGGGAAACTGTCAATAAAATTTGTGAAACATTTGAATCGCTAAATTATACTGTAAAATGGGAGGTTTTAACAGCTTCAAATTATGGCGTTCCTCAAGATAGAAATCGTTTTTTCTTAGTGGGCAATAATTTAGGTGTAGATTTTCACTTTCCTAAACCCATTTCTGAAAAGATTTCCGTAATTGATGCTATAGGAGATTTACCCGACTTAGAAAATGGAGCAAAATTATACTCAGCACCTTATAAATCTAGCCCATCAGAATATGCAAAGAAACTAAGAAATGGTTCAAAATTATCAGTGCAAAATTACGTTTCAGAAAACACCCCTCTTGTACTCGAACGATACAAATATATTAAACCAGGTCAGAATTGGGAATCTATCCCTGAAAGACTTATGTTGAATTACAAGGATAAAACAAGATGTCATAGCGGTATATATAAAAGGCTTTTACCTGATAAGCCATCAGTAGTAATCTCTAATTATAGAAAAAACATGTTAATACATCCTTTTCAAGACAGAGGACTTTCTGTAAGAGAAGCTGCAAGAATCCAAAGCTTTCCTGATGATTTTATTTTCGAAGGTACACTAATGCACCAACAGCAGCAAATTGGAAATGCTGTGCCTCCAATTTTAGCGGAAGAGATTTTTAAAGAAATAATTAAAATGACTCAAAATGATTGATACAATTGCAAATATTGAAGACTGGTTTTTAGATTTGACTCCAGATAAATTTCCTAATTCTTACGATTATGTTGCAAGATATAAATTGATTAGAGATTTTATGAATAATCAAATTCATGCTGAAATCAAGTCAATTGTGGCGCAAAAAGTTCCAGAAATATATTTGAATGATCATGGAGAAAAACATATAAAAAAGGTTATTGAGAAAGCATCTGAAATTTTAGCAAATAATTTCAATTTATTTTCGCCATATGAAATCTTTTTTCTCTTAACTGCAATACAAATTCATGATGCGGGTCATATTATTAATGGCAGAGCTGAACATGCTGCAAATGCAAAAAAAATAATAAATAAAATTGGGAACGAAAATATTTCAGTAATAGAAAAAAAATACGTCATTGAAATTGCTAAAGCACATTCAGGTAAAGAAGACCCAATTGGAAAATTAAATGAAGACCAGTATGTAAATAGTGAAAAAATTAATTTAAAACGTATTGCTTCTATAGTAAGATTAGCAGATGAACTTGCGGATGATACAACAAGAGCATCAACCTTTTTAATGGATAATAATTTAATTAACGACCAAAGCTTAATATTTCATCAATACTCTCAGTGTCTAAATTCTTGTATTGTAGATACTAAACAAGTGAAAATGCGTTTCTATATAAATGACATTCATTTAAAAGAAAAAATGAAATTAGGAGAACGGGAGGTTTTCTTACTTGATGAAATTTATGATAGAACAATAAAAACTTTTTTAGAATGTGTTTATTGTAATCGTTTTCTGTCTGAAAATAATAGAGTAAGCCTTGTTGATGTGAGAATTGAGATTGATTCTGATTATGAAGATGTTATTCCAACAATAATTACTTATAGGTTAGAAGAAAAGGGTTATCCAAGTTACTCAAAAAAGACAATTTTTGAATATTGTGTAAACTTAACAAATGATAAAGGACAAAATTTGACAGGTAAGTATTACAATGATATATTATTACTACAAAAAGAAAAACATGTATAGAAATCCATTTGAAATAAAAACTCCTGAACAGAATACAGCAGAGGAAATTGTTAAACTATTCGTAGATGTGTTTACTGATTTCCATCAGGTTCCAGAGGCTGGGCACACTTTTGTAAATGGACCACGTGGTTCGGGAAAAAGTATGATGTTTCGATATATCCAGCCTGATTGTCAGTGCATTGTAAGTAATTGCAAAATTAATGAACTAAAATATTTTTCAATTTACATTCCAATTAAACTAACAAGCATTAATATCGTTGATTTTGAGAGACTTAAGTCGCATGCGAATACGATTTTGAATGAACATATTTTTGTTACTTACATTCTCTCGAAAAGTTTATTATTTATATCGGAAACTTTGGGAGAAGAAGTATTAAATAACTCCACAGATGAAATTAAAAACTTTTATGACAAAATATTTGTTAATCTAGTGCTATCTGCAGGATATACGGAAAATACTGAAATTGAATCAGATACAAATGGATTTGATTGTTTTAGAATCATGTCTGAAACTATTTACAAAATGCATAGAGAATGTGTAAAATATTGTAAAGAGTTAGCGTTAAACAAAGAGATAAATTCATATAATGGCTCATTAGTTGATTTTATGGATTTCCTTTATCCTTTCTTTCAAAAATTAAAAAAACTTTCTATTTTTCCTTTGAATAAGCCTTTATATTTATTGATTGATGATGCTGGTTATTTAAATAATGAACAAACTAAAATTCTTAACACTTGGGTGTCTTATAGAACTACCAAGGATTTATGTATTAAAATTTCAACTCAGTTAGACTATAAGACCTACTTAACAACTAATGGTAAAAGAATTGATTCTCCTCATGATTATTCGGAAATAAACATCGCAACTATTTATACTTCATCTAATAAAGATTATTTTAAAAAAATCAAACAAATAGTTGAAAGGCGATTGAAAGTTTATTTAAACACAGACATACTAGCAGAAGACTTTTTCCCTCACGACCCAAAGCAAGAGGATAGGATAAATAAAATATATGAGGAAATAAAAATTAAAGAATCTGATGAGGAAAGAAAACATGCTGGTACAGATGCGGCAAGAAGATATTGTGTGTCAGAATATTTAAAGGAGTTAAGGAGTAAAAAAGCTATGAATAAATATAGCTTTTCCGGTTTTGACCAATTAGTTGCAATTTCATCAGGCGTAATCAGACACTTTTTAGCACCTGCACAAGAAATGTATTCTGAAACAGTGTCACGCAATAACAATAATAAAGTAGAATATATCTCGCCAGCAATTCAAAATGAAATAATCTCGAGTTATTCAAGAAAATTTTTATTTGATGAATTTGATAAAATATTCATAGATAGTAAAGACGATGATAATAGATTGAAAAATGCTGATAAACTTTATAATTTAATAGACTCATTAGGTAAGTTGTTTCATTTAATTTTAATATCTGAAAGAAAAGAAAGAACTGTTTTTTCTGTAGCATTAACAGATATGCCAGATAGAGAATTGAAAGAAATAATAGACATGGGAGTGCAACACGGTTATTTTCATGTTAGTACAAAACGGAACAAAGAGAGTACGGGCTTAGTTCACTTATATGTACTTAGTCGAGTTCTTGCTCCTGCATTTGTCCTAAATCCACTTAGTTTCGCTGGGTATCAATTTATGCCTAGTGAAGTTTTAAAAATTGCATTAACAAATCCAACAAGTTTTATTAAATATTTTGACAAAAAATTGGATTCAAATAGTGAAAAACAACCTACTTTATTTGATTAATATTAAAAATTATGAGCGCATTAAAAAAAATTAAGAAAGTAGAATTTTTAACAAAACTCTCACATGAGTTTGATTTATTCATATGTAGTTCAAGTTTTGATAGAAGATGTATTAGCATTCCAAATATTGTAAGTACAAAAAACTTTTCAAATACTAGAGTTTGTCATTTTGAGAATAATTATGAATGTGCTGATAATAATTATAAAGAAATTATAGAAATTCTACAAAATACTAGTCCGAATCTTGAAACTATATTGCTAAAAAAACATGATCCACTAGACAATTATGATTTAATTAATTCTTCCTTTTCAGAAATAAAATTTTCTGAAAACTCTCATGTTTTGATTGATATTTCAACTTTTACACGAGAAATTCTATTAATATTTATTCGTTTTTTAACACTTAATTACAATAATAAATTTTCCGTGACATTTTGCTATTCTCCTTCAGCAAATTATCCCGCTTGGTTGTCAAAAGGAGTAAAAGAGATTCGTTCAATATTGGGCTATTCTGGTGATTATTCTCCACTAAAAAGAGACTTTTTGATTATTCTTGTTGGATTCGAATGGGAAAGATCTCAAATAGTAATAGATAATTATGAACCATCAAAATTATTTATTGGTAAAGCAGACCCATCAAACTCTATTTCCGAAGAGTTAGGGAAAATTAATGATAATCACTTTAGAAATTTGCTTGAACGTAATTCTTTAGCTGAGAAGTTTGAGTTTTCTTGTATTGACATAGAGAATACTAAAAATATTATATCTGAAATTGCACTAAAATATCAAAATGAATACAATATTATTGTCGCACCAATGAGCAATAAAATATCAACACTCGGTGTAGCTTATGCTGCTTTAGAAAACCAAAACATTCAAATTTGTTATGCGTCAACAAATCAATACAATATTGACGAAGAACAGAGCGAAACTGACTATGTATATTGTTTTAATCTCTATGATTATTTTAAACAGAGATAGCATCCCACACAACCAAGCACAATTGCAATTCGCACAAGCCAAAGCTCAAACCAAAAATTGCAATAGAGCTTGTCTGTTTTCATACGCTAACTTTGCCGACACTAAAAAACTAAATCTTTTAAGACAAAGAAACCGAAATATCTGAATTGAAAAAGTATCTCAAACCGTTGAAGGACAAGGACAACGCCCAGTTGGTAACAAGCGGTATATTTTATTGCCGAGATAATGCTAATATGAAAGTTTGTAGCTCGCTTCAAACTTTATCGTGCCTTGACAGTGAAGTGCTCCGAAATCGGCAACAAAAACATACCGCCAACCGTTACCAACAACCTTAAAAACATTACCGCTCATGAAAAGACCTGACGAAGAAACACTGAAAGAATTTCAAGTTTATTACAAACCAGATACAGATTTTGCCTCACATGCAAGGCTTTTGCAAAGCAAATGGAGAGTCAAAAAAGGTTATAAAATGAATAATAAACCTAAATCCAACTATGGGAATTTTATTGAAACTGAAGTTGCAAAAGAGAAAAGACTAAATTACCTTACTAAAAATATTAGAAAGTTAGTTAGTGATAAAATTATTGAAATAAGAAAGAATGGCGGCCTTGTTGGAGAACCAAGGATATGGAATAATTTACTTTCATCTCAGCCTCTATGTTTTAACCTTTTTGGAGAATTATATTACGATTTGGAATTAGCGACAAATTTCTTTAAGAAATTATTTCCAGATAAAGTTACCCAAGTAACTAAAATTGACTTTGAATATTCATCAAAAAGAAATAATCCCGACAATTCCGCTTTTGATGTTTATGTTGAATACTTAAATCAAAAGGAGAAATGCTTTTTTGGTATTGAAGTTAAATATCAAGAAAGTTTGAAAGAAGAAAACCAAGCTAAGGCTTTAAAAAACTTTAATAATCACAAAGAAGAATATTTAAAACTTACTAGTGAATCTAAATTTTTCAAAGAAGATGTAATTGATCAGCTAAGTAAATCTCCACTTGCTCAAATTTGGAGAGATCATTTGCTTGCATACAATATGACAAATGAAAATATTACGGGCAGCTTCATTTACCTTTTCCCATTTGAAAATAAAGAATGTTTTGACGGGGTTACTAAATATCAAAAATTACTCATTAGTCAGAATGAGAATGAAAATAAATTCCATTCAAGAGATTTGTCTGTATTTATCAAAGAACTACACAACCTACATAATACAGAATGGACACAGGAACTTTTAGAAAGATATGTTGGATAAAAGGCAGTTGGTAACAACACCTATGTGTAATGTGGAAATTCACCTGTAACCGTTCGTGCAGAACACATCCGAACACCGCCAAATTTTTTGATTTGGCTTTTACGATAAAAATTAAAAACAAAATCTAAAAATTTGGCTTCGTGGGAACTTTGAAAAGATAATTTCTATTCCTTTTCCACACTCCACATAGCCGCAACCGTTAGCACCCATAAGTTCGTCTAATTTTTAACCGGTACTGTCATGTCTGTTTTTAGTAAGGTTTTTCAAATGAAAAGTATGCTAAATCTGAATATGGATTCTCTTGCAACTCAAATCATGCCCAGAAAGCAATACTCGCCGTAGTTTGTCATAAAATATTGCAAGTTTTGCTGACGCTTTATGTTGTTTGAAAATTTGGCACTTAGCAGGTTTTCTGAATGGAAAATTCTGTGAATCCTGTTTTTATGAAAACGGAGTCTGTAAAATAAAGAGATGCTATATTCTGTAAAAAATAAGAAGAAAAAGGCCTACCCGAAACGCAAATTTTTACGCCAAACTACTAAAGCACTTATTTAGCCGAACTTACGAAGCTGCTAACAGCAACTATGTATAATGCGGAATTTTATAAGAACTTGAAAGCTTATTGCTTTTAAGTCTATCCGCCAATCCGCTTTGCGAATTGTCCAGAATTTAACATATCTTTACACGAGAAAATTATAATTTAACAAAAAAATATTTACAACGGCTTGGCTCATTGCGTATAAGACTGGGAAATCTGTTTTATTTCCGCACTATACATAGTCGCAACCGTTATAACCAAGTGGAAAAAACCATTGCGTATAAATTTTACCTCGATTATCAAGTTCTTAACAAATAATTGTTAGAATATCTAATTGAAAAATAACAAACATTGTATCACTAATTAAAATAAAAATTATGAAAAAAATTGCATTAATGACACTTCTAGCTCTCTTATTATTTTCTTGTCAAAACGATAAGAAAAAGGTTGAAAAAGAAGTTAAAGATGAAAGTACATCAAAAACAACTCAAATTGATGATACTGAAAAAACAGAAAAAATATTCAACGAGTTTGTAATTTTATACAACGAGTTATTGAGTTTTAAAGATGATGCTAAATTTAAAGAATATGGATTTGGTATAGGAGGTCCTTACAATGAAGGGTTGGTAAAAACACAAAAACTATCTAAAAACAAAGATTCTAAATTACTTTTAAACAAAGGTGTTGTTGCTGGTGAATTGGAGCAATTAGGTTTAGCATATGTTACATCAGAAGGGAAAGAAACTGAAACAACAGAATTTTTCAACAAGGTGTTTTCAGAAGCAATATCTCCTATCGAGGTAGAGGAAATTGAAACAGCTTCAGGGAAAAGCAACTATAATAATTTAAAAGACAATTATGAACTATTTGGGAAATGGGAAATCGAAAACACACTTGTCAAGGACAGTTACCCTTATGAAATATACATAAAAAACAGTGAATATATAGGCGTTATTCCTCAAGGAGATTACAAAACTGATATTCTTGAAAAAAAAGGAGACAATTATTTTGTAAAAGGAAACAAATATGGAGAATATTTTAAAATTGATTCCAAAATGAATATGACTTTGTTTGATCGTGATGGTGACTTATCGAGTATGGGATACAAGACCATAAGACAGAAGTAATAATCAAATTACATATTCACGTCCATTGAGCGTAAGTAAGCAAAACCATAAACAACGAAAAGGTAACAGCACATATCTCCATGCGCTGTAAAGTTTTTTAAAATGAAGTCTTACTAGACGATTACAACCACAAGGTTATAACAACACCTATGTGTAATGTGGAAAATCACCTGTAAACGTTCGGGCAGAACGATTCCGAAAACCGCCAAATTTTTACATTTGGCTTTTGCGATAAAAATTAAAAACAAAATCTAAAAATTTGGCTTCGTGGGAACTTTGATAAGATAATTTCTATTCCTATTCCACACTCCACATAGCCGCAACCGTTAGCGTTCATTGTAAAAACAGCCAAACAATAAACTAAAAATTATGAAATTTAAAAATATCATACGAGTATTTATAATCATAGTTTTCTCTCAAATAAATGTTTTTGGACAGAAAGACACTATGAAACATTCAATTATATTTACAAATGGAATAAGCTCTGCAAACATACCAGGCAGACCTTATCAAAATTTTCAAAACTATTTCCCTTTTTTTACAAATCAGATTGGCTATGTATTACAAAAAGATCTTAGGACAGATTATGCAATACAGTTTGGTGTGTGTCCAATGATTGTTAGATATGTTTTTGAAAACCAATTGTTTATAAAAACACGTTCTTTCAGATCCAACTACTACATTTCTTTTCCAGTTTCTTTACAAAAAAAACTATCTCAAAAAACCGAATATTGGAATATCCGGGGAGGATTGTCACTGGATCTCTTTTTAGGAATGCACGACAACTATTTTTATTACGACAACTCAGGCTATTTAGAAGACAATGATGGAAATCTTGTTTATACGGAAATATTATTGAGGGGGAAAGATGCAAAAACATACAATAAAACAATTTTTAATAAGCAAAATCCAATTTCTGTTTCGTGTCAGGCAAGTCTAGTCAAACATCATGAATTAAACTCCGGCTCAGCTATTGAACTAGGTTTTAATATTCAATTTATGGAAATTGTTTCTTTTTACAATGACAATTTGTTTTTCACGGGAAACGCAACTTTGTTGAACTTTAATTTCGCTATAGCTTATACGTTTAGGAAAAAATGAAAATAAAGAATAGAACTAATGATAATCAAAACTCAAACTTTCTCTAACATAAAACAACGAAACGCTAACAGCACCTATGTGTAATGTGGAAATTCAACGGTAAACGTTCGAGCGGAACACTTCCGAACACCGCCAAATTTTTTGATTTGGCTTTTACTACAAAATTTAAAAACAAAACCAAAAAATTTGGCTTCGTGGGAACTCTGATAAGGTAATTTCTATTCCTATTCCACACTACACATAGCCGCAACCGTTATAGGCAAGGGAACAAACCTCTATTCATAACTGATAAAAGGATATGAAAATAACAACAAAAACATTCTTAAAACTATTCTTTTTGAACTTCCTTCTTTTTGGAGGTGCAATGGCTTTATCTACGTACTTCCTTGAAGGAGAAACAGTTCTATTAAAAGAACTAATACAGGCTTTACTTTTTTCAGATGTTTTGGCAGCGGTTTCTGTAAACATAAGAATACATACAAGAAACAAAAAGAAAAATGCACCAATAACAGAAGAAGATCTCAATTTAGCTTATAGTGAAACTATCGCAACCAAATTATCAATTCATGATATATATGCTATACTAAAAGCCAATTCCTTCGGAAAAGAAATAAAAATAGATTCAGAAAATTTAAAAATATCAGGAAAAACTAGAATGTCCATTTTCTCATGGGGATCAAAAATAACGATAAGTTCATTGAACGACAAGATTAAAATTAAAAGCAAGCCACTTTTTGAAATTCAATTTCTCAATAACAAAAAAAACAAAAAAAACGTTTCTCTAATAATTGATATGATAGAGTCTAACAACCCCAGCCTATAACAGCACCTATGTGTAATGTGGAAATTCATCGGTAACCGTTCGAGCGGAACACTTCCGAACGCCGCCAATTTTTTTGATTTGGCTTTTACTACAAAATTTAAAAACGAAACCAAAAAATTTGGCTTCGTGGGAACTTTGAAAAATTAATTACTATTCCTTTTCCACACTCCACATAGCCGCAACCGTTAGCGTTCATGCTAAGAAACCGACAGACAGACATATTGAAAATGAAAATAAAGGTAGAAACGAAATGAAAGAATTTAGAGAAAAAATAACCCCACTCTTCGCATTTTTTAAAAAGGGAAACCTAAGCACATTGCACACATTTGCAAATCACACAAGCCAATCCATAGACCATAATTTGCAAAAGAGTGCAATTTTTCCATTTCCACAATTTAATACAACATTTCTATGCTTTTTCTAATACGTCATTGCTCAACATCAGAAAACGAAGCAGGAATTCTTTGTTCAGATAAAGACTATATACTTTCTGAAAACGGACAGCAACAAGGTCGCAAATTATCGGAGTGGTTTACTGGCAAAAAGTTAGACTTAATTTTGACAAGTAATTTATTAAGAACACAACAGACTTCTGAATTTATTAGTCAAACAACAAAAGCTGAAATAAAAGTATATGAACAACTTGCAGAAAGAAATGTGGGTTTTAAATATGCAAATTTGGAATTAAAGGCAATAAATGAAATAAGAAGTCAAGAAAATAAAGAAATAATTGACCCAACACAAGATTGGGCTGGTGTTTCTGAAGTTGAAAGCGATGAATTGGTTTTCAATAGAACCAAAGATATTTTGCAAAAACACATAGAAGTCGGTAAAAATATTGCTTGTGTAACTCATGCAGGAGTAATCAAAGCATTTTTGCATACAGTTCTTCACATTGACAAATCGAGGTCGAATGCATTTAAAGTAAGAAATGCTTGTGTCCTTATATTTCAAAATGAAAATAACTTTGAGCAAATACAATTAATAGGAATGTATCAAATACGAGAGCTATGAAAATTAGCAATATTGAATCAAATCCTTTTGAATCGTTAATATACCTTGATAGATATGTTAATGACGGTTCTCCTTCTGGATTTACAGAAATAAATAAATCTTCTGCTGCAACTGATACTTTTAGTTCGAATAAAAGTTTTAAACTTTTTGCGATAGAAAGTAAAGATAATGACTTTGAAATTTACGGCTCTTTAAAATTAAACATTCCATTAAAAAGCAATCAACTACTTATTCATCCTGACATGAAAAATAAAGATTCTTTAAAAGGATGTAAAGTAGTTGAAGTAAACAGTTTTACAGTTTCACCAACTTCTAGTTTTCGCTCAGTACAAATTCTATCAGAAAATTGTAATGATTACATCAAGCTCCATTATGATGCAGTTCTAGGTAGAATTTACAGACAGCTTTATTCCAAAAGAGCAATAGCAGGTGTTGAAATTTCAGCAATAATTAAAGAAAGTTTACTTAATGATACATTGAGTAATTTCATTTCTATTTTTGAAGAACCATTTGCGAAAATATTTAATCCCCCTACGCTTAAAGATGAAAAAGACTCTTGGGGTATGGTATGGCGTAACTCTAAACCATTAGGAAAAAAGAGTAATGACATAAGTTGTATTATTCCTCTTTTTTCCATTTGGTCTATTGATAGACAAAGTATTAATGACAGTAAAATCGGAAGTCAGCTCTTTAAAATATGGGGAGAAAAAGCAAAACAAAATCTTATATCAGAAATTCTTATCCCTATTATTGATTCCTATTTTGAACTTGTTGTAAGACTTGGTCTACAGAATGAATTTAACGCACAGAACCTCCTTATTGGTTTTGATAAATCATGGAATGTAATTTCGATTATTATTCGTGACATGATGGGTGTTGAAAAAGACCTTGGACTTAGGAATTCATTAGGACTATCTACTACATTTGATTCCTCACCATACAAGATACTTTCAACTGATGATTCACTGTACACAAAAAGACATAGTTTTACATTTGACTTCAAAGTTTGTGATTATGTGATTGAACCTTTGATTAAGTTAGCAGTAAATCAAAGAATAGCATCAAGAGAAAATTTAATAGAATTATTACGGGAAAGGACAAAATATTGGATACAGCAGTTACCTTCAGATTATTTTCCTAAAGGCAAATGGTATTCTCATGACAAAGTTCTTTTAACTGAAAAAGCAGACAGAAAATACATAGAAAATAAAAATCCACTTTTAAGAGATTAAAATATGAAATCAATCAAGGTAAAAAGAATAAAAAAAGGTTCAACCATTGGCATTTTTTCTCCTTCAGAGCCAATTGTTGAAAAACGAATTAGTAGGTTCAACGCTGGTATTTCCATTCTTAAATCAAATGGATTCAAAACTAAATTAGCAACAAACGCCCTTAAGATAACTAATTACACAGCAGGAACTGTTTCAGACAGAGTTTCTGACCTTCATGAACTATTGCGGGCAAACGATGTGGATGTTCTTGTTTCTTCGTGGGGTGGTAAAAGTTGTAATCAATTAATTAAACATTTAGATTACAACCTAATAAAAGAGAAACGGAAAGCAATACTTGGCTTTAGTGATGCTGGCGTTTTATTGAACCATATTAATGCAAAAACAGGGTTAATAACTTTTTATGGTCCAAATGTAATTGGTAAATTGGATGAAACAGACCACGAAAACATGACAATTCTAAATGATGATTTCTTTCAAGGAAATATTTTAGGAAATGTTGAAAATGTTAATAGTCAAGTGATAAAAAGCGGTACATCTGAGGGAAAACTTATTGGTGGCAATCTTAGTACTTTTGTTTTAGGAGTAGCATGTAGCGAAATACCTGACAGTTATTTTGATGGCGCAATATTTTTCTGGGAAGATGCAGGTAACGCAGCGCAAATAATTAATCAATATTTAACTGCAATCTCTAATCGTGGCATTTTTGATAGAATTAGCGGAATGATAATCGGTGATTTTATCACCGAAGATACAAATGAATGGAAACGAACAAACGATTTTGATTCAATAAAACAAGTTTTAGGAAATTATAACTTTCCTATTCTATATGCACCAACTTTTGGGCATAGAAAATTGGAAAATCCTTTAATACCAATCGGTGCAAAGTGTAGGTTGGATGCAAACAAGTATTCACTTAAATTATTAGAAACAATAATCGAATAATGGAAACACAAAAAATCACAGAGAGTGTAAAAGTCCCTAACTTCTTTTATGACCTCATTGTATTTATGACTCCCAGTTTAACTCTGACAATTGGCATAATTGCAGGTTTTGGTAACAATGGGTTTGATTTTATATCTAAGAATCTACAATTGCTTAATGTAAAAGGGTTTGATTTCCTTATGATGTTTATATTCGTTTTTATCATTTTTCTTTTTATTGCATACGAGTATGGCAGATTAGCTGAAGCACTTTCAAATAGCATTAGCAGTATGGTAAGATTTCTAAGAAAAAAGAAGATTCTTTTTACTAAGCAAAAGGACTATAATATTAATTTTAAAAATGAAATTTCAAAATTAAATTTACATGAAATGCTTGATGATGACAGAATGGATAAATGGACTATCTATTTCTATATAATGAGGTTCCAACCATCAATAGGAAGCGACATTTTAAAACGATATGCATGGGAGAAACTTTCTAGAAGTAGTGCATTCACTTTTGGCATTCTATTATTCATTTCTTTACTATTGTCCATTATAAGATTGTTTAATATAAAGTGCCTTTTCGGTTACTATTTCATTGATACTGGCATTTTTGGATTCGGTTCATTAGCCTATACAATCGGAGCATTTCTAATATTTATATTAACTTGCTATGAATATTACAGACGAAGGTCATGGAATAATGATTTATTAATTAAAATCTTACCTGTAATCATTTTGCCCAATGATTTTATTATTAAGAAAAATGATAAGATTACTAAATCCGCAAAAAATAATGAAAATAAAATAATTAAGAAAAAAGCAACAAAAGTCAAATAGCTATTTTAATGGATGAAAATATTCTTCTAGTTTTATTAGGTAAAAGAGGAGCAGGCAAAACTTCTATTGCAAATTTATTTGAAAGTCAGAATGATTTCAAGCATATTGAGATGAGTAAATTTATTTATGAATTCCAGCAGAAAACTGAATCTAAAAATGTATTACTTAGAATATATGTGGAAAACACTCATGTAAGATATGGTACTGATTATTTTATTAAAAAGGTATATGAAATGCTTAAATGTTCTAAATCAAATATTGTCATAACTGGTATTAGACATTTACCTGAATTGAAATTTATTAACGAGCACTTTTCTGGAAAAAAGTTATTTTTTATTTATCTAAAAGTAAGTGTATTGCAGCGAATAAAAAGAGTTTTACATAGAGAGCAACGTAGTTCTATTTTCCAGTTTATAATTGAGGAATATTATTCTATAAAATGGGGAAATTATGGATTAAAGAAAAGTTCAATTATCTATAAATCCAAAGAGAATTTAAATACGTCATTTATGTTGATTGAAAAACTTGTGCAAAAATCATGAGAACAACCTTTCTTCAGGCACATTGTCAAAGCCCCTTTAGCCCTCACAAACGCCAAAGCTTTGTCAAAGAGCCTGCAAACTGACCCAATAAAGAATAGAAGTTTTAAAAATGCCCCAACGCACGAAGAAAGACAAATTGAGAAATAAGAAAACTAAAATATTGACAGACTGGAAAACAAAGCACGAAACGCTAACAAAGGCTATATGCAAAAAGGGTTTTGGTGGTAATTCAAACATTCTACCCCGCATAAAAATTCGTGTCGATAGACAGGAAAGTAGTCCGCAATCCCTTTCTGCACATAGCCTCAACCGTTAGCAACAAGTGGAAGACCGAAATAGAGTAATGTTTTTTCTGATTTTTTTTTGAACAGAAATTTATCTTGAAAACCGCTACCGGAAAAACTTAATTGAAAAAATAGGAATTATAATTATTGAGAACATTTGAATTCAATTTACTCGCTACATTTCTTTGAAAAATTGAGTTTTGCCAGACGCAATATTAGCAGTCTGTAAGTTTGAAAAACATCATTTAATTGAAAAATGCAGAATTAGTTTTGTAGGTTCGACTTTCCAGAAATGCGGAAAATTCTGTGAAAAGCTTTTCCGTAAAATTGGGCTGAATGATTATTGTAGCGAACCTGAAAACTATCCCACAAATCCGAAAGTGAATAGCGTTAATGACAATAAAAACATGAAAAATGTAATGGAAAACGCTATCCTGAAAGAAAATCGCAACTTTTAACCTGAAAAATTTTGACTAACGAGTTGAAAACAAGGAAATTCAAACTTTTTTAGAGAAATTGATTAAAAAGTTGCTTCTCCCCGACTTTCGGAATGTTTGAATGAATTAAATGAAATGATTTTTCAGAACTGCCTACGCTAAAACTCAATTTAAAAGGCATTTCGGAAATAAAAAAAACTGAACTCGAAG